>JAISDH010000436.1 GCA_031264975.1 Bacteroidales bacterium | reverse complement strand
TTATCTATGAAAACATTAAAAAAGGATTTACTCCCAACTGAATTGGAGATGGGCAAATATATAGCTGGAGATTTAACTTTCTGGGGGAAGGATGAGGAATGGTTTACCGAGCTTGTTGAAAAAGTATCTTCACGTGTAAAGGCCGGCATTCGGACAATGCCTCAATTAGCCATTTCATCATGGCTTACAGCGGGTCTGAGCACTCAAATATTATTTCGATTGGCTACGGGAAAAACCGTTAAATTTTTCCCTAAATATTATTTTCTTTCCATAGGTGATTAACTGTTATCCTTCTATTTTGTACGGAAGGAATGACTTATATCAACTTTTTATTTACGGCATAAGCAATTGCTTCCGTTATGTTTTTTACATCAAATTTATGGAATACATTTTTCTTGTGAAACTTAACCGTATTTACGTCTATAAATATCTTCTCGCCAATTTCCGAATTAGACAATCCTTGCGAAGAAAGTCTTAGGATGTCTATTTCTCTTTCTGAGAGAGATATGAGACCTTTTTTCTTCCACTTTCTTGACTGTAAGGAATATACATATTCAATATCTTCATCTATTTTACTCATAACAATATCCCCCTGTCCGTCTTTTGAAGACAAAGTGACGGTACACATAGCTAACCATACTTGTCCCGAAGGATTTAGTACCATCGGAGTTAGTTTGTGATTTACCAATATAGGGCGTTTGTTCTTATTTAGTATATGAAAATCATAAGATATTGTATATTTCAGCCTATCTTCTAACAGCGTATTATAATAAAAGGAGAAGCCTGCTTTATTTATCTCTTGCAAAAGTCTCAAATCATCTTCCGGAACAAACATCTGATAGTATAAGTATCCCATTTGCATAACTTCTTCAACAGAGAATCCATTGAGAAATAAATGATTAGTTGACACATATAGAAAATTTTGCCTAAAGTAATCAATAACATAAACGCTAATATTGGAAGAGCGTGAGAATGCATCTAACGTTTGGACACAGGGTTCTATCTTTTGATAATCTTCTTCATCCATTTTTCCTTGATACTGTACGGGATCAAAAAAGTCGTCAATTAATGTTTTCATAATGAAATTTCTTTTCGATGTAAAGTTATACAGAAACTAAACAAAAAGCAAATACTACAATCTGAAACGCCGGTGTCTATTAGAAAAAATAAGCTTTCGTAAGAAGGTTCACCTGCAAAACCCTGCGTTTTTATCTCCTCATTCAGGGGGTTTACGTATACTGCTTTCACCTTTCGCCATATGTCCGAAACCCTTTTCCAATGCGGGATTGAGGGTGAAACGTGCTCCTTTCACCGGTGTGGTTTCGTTCCACCGGTTTGGGGATGGGGATGGGAGGAGGCCGGCGGTGAAAGAAAGGTGAAAGGAAGGTGAAAGGACCACGTTTCACCCTCGATCCCGCTCCGGAAAAGGGTTTCAGGCATATGGTGAAAGGTGAAACGTGCTTTCGTATCAATGACTGATGAGGGGGTAGAGAACGATGAAATCGTGATTTACGAGTAAGAGAAAGGACAAAGAATTGTTAAAAAAAACACTATGATGTCTTCAAAAAAACACTATAGTGTCTTTTAAAAAACACTATAATGTTCTTACAAAGACATCATAGTGTTTTTTTCGGTCTTTATCATCGTAAAAAAAAGTCTTCGTGATGATATAAAAAAGTCTTCCCAATGGTTTACTGGAGACATCGCGATGGTCTTCCAAAGACATCGCAATGATTCGGTAAAGGCATCGCAATGATTTTTTTTCGATAAAAAAGCTTCTGTTAAAGTAGAAATAAGCAGTTTTGGGGGGAAAGATACAACTTCTCTGCAAAGTAACAATAAAAATTAGATGCGTTTGCCCTGGTATTCTCCGGAGAATATTTTGCAGATTCAATAATTAGTTGTATTTTTGTAACCGATAAGACTATTAACAAATGGGCTTAGTCCTGATTAAAGATAACAACACCCGCTGTGCAACCCATAAGAACTGCCGGCGGGTTCTATTTTTCCCAAATGACTGTAAATAAAGCTTCAAGAACGATTGTAGAACAAATTGCATTGCTTAAAACGAGGGGAATGTTGATGAAAGACGAGCAACAGGCGACTTTCTACTTAAATCATATCAATTATTTCCGTCTGAAAGGTTATTGGTGGGATATGCAAGCAGACCGGGTTAATCACATTTTTGCCCAAAATTCTTATTTTGAAGATGTTATCTCCCGTTATCACTTTGACCGCCAGTTGCGGTTAATCCTTTTCGATGCTATCGAATTTATCGAAATAGCTTTGCGCACGAAGTTAATTTACCATTTATCGCAGGCGTATGGCGGACTTTGGTATTTAAACGATAACCTCGTGACAGATAAAATTAAACACCAG
Source organism: Bacteroidales bacterium (assembly GCA_031264975.1). Classification (GTDB taxonomy): domain Bacteria; phylum Bacteroidota; class Bacteroidia; order Bacteroidales; family WCHB1-69; genus JAIROC01. Next base: position 830 of record JAISDH010000436.1, on the reverse strand, counting down.
GATTGTGTGGTGGATTTGCAAACCGAATTTTCAAGAACAGGAGAAGGTTTTGCAAAAGAATTTCGAAGAAAACACCCTGCCGACAACCCTGATGTCTGGATATTGTTTGAAATAGCAACATTCGGTACGCTCTCAAAAATTTACGGCAATCTAAAACCTCAACTTATGCAGAAATCACTTATTGCTCACGAATTTGGATTAAATTCAATCAACGATTTATCAAGTTGGTTAGCCGCTATTTCTTATTTACGTAATGTTATTGCCCATCATTCGCAGATATTCGGACGTGATATTTTGAAACGTCCTGCTTTGCCTCGAAATCCACGCAATCAATGGTTACAGTTTGGAGTAACGTCTGTGCAGGAGAAAAAGCCGTTTATTGTCATATCTACGATGGTTTATCTCTGTAACGCCATAAATCCAAACAATGAAATTAAAAACAAACTGCTTGCTTTGTTCAATAGCAACCAAGATATTCCCATTTACAAACTTGGATTTTTTAATAATTGGCAGTACGAACTGCTTTGGAGATAATCATTGCGGCAAAGCCTTGAAAGAACTATTTGATTATGAGCCGATAGCGTTTGTTTATCAATAAAAATTTTGTCACAAATTTAGTATGAATATGTGACATCATAAAATTCAGCCACCTCAATTAATTAGGGGGCGGGTATTGAGTGTGCCGAAAGAAAATCTACCATTTAGTTTTGCTTTTCTACAGTACCCATTTGATACCGTTTATTTTTTATTTATTTTTGCCATTGTATTTTGCATTTTGAAATTAGATGATAGATCAACCCACTATAGATCGTATATTGGATGCTGCGAAT
>JAISDH010000392.1 GCA_031264975.1 Bacteroidales bacterium | reverse complement strand
AAATGGAAAACACAAGCGATAAAGATGATGCAAAATCATCTGCAACTATTTCTTATGTTCTTTTTTGTTGGTTTGGCGGGCGTTATTCCGATTATGATTAGCGCAAAACAAAGTGGTTTTTACATATTGGCAACATATCCTCTTTTTGCAATAGCTTTGGGTTCATTGGTAGAACCATTAGTCAATTACTTATTGGATAGATGTTCTTCAAGAAAAATCTTCGTATTCAAAATCATCGGATATACTGTTTTTTGTGTAGGCGTTTCATTATGTTTTTACTTTTCGACCACTATCGGACGAGATGAAAATAAGATAAAAGATACATACAAAATGCTGAATGTATTGCCGGAAGGTTCAATAATTAATATCTTACCGTCAATGTATGCGGATTGGTCTCTACATGCTTATTACGCCCGATATGGCGCTGTATCTTTAGACCCTGAAATAGAGAATAAAAGAGATTATTTATTAATAGTAGATACGTCTTCAATAGACGAATCCATTCTATCTCAATATCAGGAAGTAGATGTAGAAACCGTGAACTATAAATTATTCAAAAGAAAATAAGGGACAAATAGTGAACAAGGACAAGTGGACACATGACCGAATTTTAATTCTATAAATCCTGATTCAGACAATAATTCATCTTTTGCAATCTCCTCGTTGGGCGTAGCGTCATCGCTATGTCCAAGCTAAAAGTAAGCGTTCACGTTTGCATGCAAGGCAAGGGACATTATGCTCTTTGAAAAGTAGCATCAAAAACCATTGGAAGTCAAGATATTTAAATGTCGCTCAAACCAACCCCAAAAAGGGTTATCCTTTTTACTCAAAAGGGTTATCCCTTTTTCGAAAAGGGTTAACCCTTTTTATCCAATAGGTATCATCATTATATTTGCAAGGCGGAAGCCTTGCTTTTAAACCGATATAGTCTTGAGACTACGCCGCATAGAACGAGGGAAATTCCTTTGTTGTGCCGTTAGGTACAATATATTGGTAGAAAAGAAAGCCGGATGATGATTATTTTCGTGCCGTCAGGTACGAAATGTATATTTTATCTTTTTATATAGCGTACCTACGGCACGCTGATGGAAAAGAAAATCTTATCTTTTTCTACCAACATGATGTCCCTATGGGACATGGCGAACAACAAACAAGGAACACTTGCATCTTATTAATCATTAACCGTTATTTTCTTCCTTGCACCTTGTCTCCTTTTTTGTCTGAATCAGGATTCACAGGATTACAGAATGAGCAGGGATTAATAATCATTTAAATCAAAAGAATCACAGTTTATCCGTTCATTTTTGCGCGGGGGTCTAAGAATCCGTATACGACGTCTACAAGGATATTAATAATGACTAATATAATGGAAATATATAAAAGACTACCCATTACAACAGGGAAATCATACTTTTCCAAACCATTTACAATCATAACGCCGACGCCTTTGTAGTCAAATACATATTCAACGAAAACAGCTCCCGCCATCATGCTTGCCAACCAACCGGAAATGGCAGTAACAACAGGGTTTAAAGCATTTTTAACAACATGACTTCTGATGATTTTATACAGTCCAAGTCCTTTTGCTTTGGCAGTTCTTATATAGTCCTGCGACATTACCTCTAAAACAGAATTTCTCATCAGTTCCGTTACGACAGCAAGCGGACGAATGCCTAATGTAATGGCAGGCAATAGGAGATTCTTCAAATCTAAATACTCTCCATCTCCAAAATCGCTAACCGTGTACAGACTTCCAAACATATTTAAACCGGTAATGTCAGCCAGCAAAAAAGCAAAGACCCATGCAAACAAAATCGCCGCAAAAAAAGACGGAAGAGACATCCCCATGGCGGAAATTACAAGCGTTAGCCGGTCAAACCATTTGTCTTTGAAAACAGCGCACAATATCCCAAGTATTATTCCGATTATGATAGCAAAAAAGATAGAAACAAGCGCCAATAATGCCGTTTTGGGGATTGCCTCATTGAGCATTTCCATGACAAGCCGTTTGCTTTGATAGGAGCGACCCAAATATGGCTTTTTCAATACCAAAACAGTTTCCTTGCCTGTTTTGAACAGTGTCTGCGCATTGTATTTATTTGTGTCCAGATAAAAAATGCTTTGGGTATTTATGCGATTATGAAGAGATAAGAAAGAAACGTCATTCAAATAATTCACATAACGAGTTGCCAAAGGAAGATTCAATCCGAGTTCTTTGCGTACGGCTTCCTCCGAACTGACGTCAGAACGTTGCCCCATGGTCATCATGGCGCTGTCGCCGGGTAATACCGCAAAAAGCAAAAAGATAACTGTAATGACGCCCCCCATTACCAAAAAACCATAAGCCGTCCTTCTAAAAATAAAACGTATCAAGAGATTAATATTTTCGCTCCCGCATAAATTGAATAAGCAACAAAAGCGCTTCCCTGTAATCGCTCTTTTCCTGACGCTGGATAAAATCAACACATTTCATGGATAACCTATTAATCACCTCATTGGCATAATCCAATCCCCCCCGCCTTTTTACAATACGGATAATGGTTTGTATTTCCTTTTGAGTTCCCCCGTGAGAGAGATACAGGTCTAACAGTTTCTCTTTTTCCGATTTGGGCGTTTGTTGAAAGGCATAGATAAAAGGCAATGTCATTCTGTGGTCTTTGATGTCTTTGTACTCGTCTTTTCGCAAGGAATGACAGGATTGATAATCCAGCATATCGTCTTTCAACTGAAAAATAACGCCTACCTTCTCCCCTACCTTTTTCCATTGATTAACCGTTTCCATATCCATATTCGAAACGGCAGAAGTTACGCCCATTTTAAAACAGGCGGCAATGAAGACAGCCGTTTTACATTGAACTATTTCCATATAATCCTTTTCGGAAAGACAACCTTTTCGTTTTTTGACCAATTGAAGTAACTCTCCGTTTACCATCGTTTTTGCAATGGAAGTTACCGTCGTTAAAAGTTCGGGATAATTTTCCCGGGCAATAAAAAGGATACATTCAGCCAATAAATAATCTCCGGTTAAAACGGCAACCTTATCCCCAAAAACGTGGTTCAACGTGTGATGCTTATGACGCGTAGCCCCGCTATCAATCACATCGTCATGGATAAGGGAAGCATAATGTAACAATTCCAACGCAAAGGCAGATGCTTTGGTTCGATTGTTAATTTGTCCGGAGATACCCGCACAAAGAAAAACCATAGCCGAACGAAGTTTTTTCCCTTCAAGCAACGCCTCCACTGAAAGAACCCTTTTCAAAGCAGAATGTTTATCAGAAAGTACCTTTTGATAATAATCATTCAGCGAATCCATTTCTGCTCTAATGGGCGCAAAAATTTGTTGTAACGAAATCATTTATTGTATAAATATAAAAATATGTATTGATTCAATTTGAAAACGAATAATTATTTGGAATCATATCCCCATTTCAGATAGATAGCGCCCCATGTGAATCCGGCGCCAAAACTGGACAGGATGACATTGTCTCCTTTTTTCATTTTACTTTCCCATTCCCACAGGCACAGCGGGAGCGTGGCAGCTGTTGTATTACCGAATCGTTCAATATTTATCATTACTTTCGCTGGGTCAATTTGCAGTTTTTCTATCAGAGAATTTATGATGCGCTTGTTCGCCTGATGAGGAACATACCAATTAACATCATTGTCGGTAAGGTTGTTGTTGTCGCAAATCTCCTTATTGACTTCGCACATCCGAAAAACGGCATGTTTATAAACAGCCTGTCCTTCCTGGTAGATAAAATGTTCTTTTGCATCCACTGTTTCGCGGCTTGCAGGTTTGACAGAGCCGCCTGCTTTTTGGTGCAAGTATTTTCGACCTGACCCGTCCGAATGCAAGATACAGTCCATAACACCCAGTTTTTCCGTTGTTGGTTCCAGCAAAACAGCGCCGGCGCCGTCTCCAAAAATAGGACAGGTTGCTCTGTCGGTATAATCAACAATCGACGACATTTTCTCAGTACCGACAACAATAATCTTTTTGCAACTCCCCGATTCAACCCACTTGGACGCGCTCGCAAGCGCATACAGAAAACCGGAACAACCGGCATTAATATCATATCCGAATCCGTTAAGAATCCCTACTTTATCTGCAATGATATTGGCGGTAGCCGGAAATTGCATATCAGGCGTAACGGTTGCACAGAGGATAAAATCAATTTCATCCCTGTGGGTATTGGTTTTTTCCAATAATTTTTCAATTGCCTTTACCGCAAGGTCGGAAGAACCACTATCCGGCTCCTTTAGAATATGGCGTTCTTTGATACCAATACGAGTCATAATCCATTCGTCGCTTGTATCTACCATGTGGCTAAGTTCTTCATTGGTTAATATATAATCGGGAAGATAACCTGCTATTCCTGTTATTACGGCATGAACTTTATTCATATATCTATTCTTTTTTATAATCAATTTTACAGTCAAAATTTGAAAAACAAAAGTACAATAATTATTTGTATAAATAAGAAAATACTACAACCCAATGTAAACTCTATATTCATTGGACAGTAAACTAATATAAGTATGAGCCTGTTAAAGCGCTATATAATCACTGCCGGTTGAATAAAGACGATGGGATGTTTAATCATTTTCTTGCATTTCAGTACATGTTTCCTTATTTATTTGTTGAACGGGTTTTATTCTTTTATTCATTACGGATAAATTCCATTTATATTTTTTTGCAAAAAACCATATCGCAAGCAATCCGGCTACTAATAAAACAATTGTTTCTGCTTGCATGTTTACCACATCCTGTTTAAATATGGCGGAAGTTTTTAATGCAGAATTATCATAGGTAACAAACAGACAGGCAAAAATGTTGTTTGCGGCATGCATTCCCATTGACAGCTCTATTCCGTCGTCCAATACGGCAATAAATCCGAAAATGAGACCGAATAAAATATATTGCGGCATCGTTTCCCATACTCCATACGTTGAAATTTCCGGATTCATAATATGCATTAATCCGAACAGTACGGCAGGTATCATAACAACAAACCATCTGTTTTTTGTCCACACAGCAACTCCCTGCCCCAAATAACCCCGAAACAATAATTCTTCAAATGTAGTTTGTATGGGAATAAAAATGATTGCAAGAAAAAGAAGCGGGAGAAATGTTTTGACGTCAAATTGAACAAGAAAATTCTCCGGAGAAATCATATAGGATGCAAGAAAATAAACAAACATGAGCAAAAGCCAAACGCTAAAACCGGAGAAAATCCGACTCCAACGAATCCTTTTTGTTCCGTTTACCGTTTCTGAAAACGTACGTCCGTGCAAATATTTGATACATAAATAAAGCGTCAGCAATCCTATGATAAAAGGAATGAGCATCAAAAACAATACAAGATTCTCGCTTATACCCATTGACGAAAAATCCATCTTTGAAAGCCCTTCAGTGGAAATTATATTTCCATTTGTTATCTGTATAAGCGCCACAATTATTAAAGGAATGCCTCCAATAACATTAGCTGCCAAAAAAGCGCAAATAACCGTAACAACATACATCCAAAGCGGATTCTTTTTACTTAAAATGTTTTCTAAAAAATACATAGGCTATTTTTAATTTTAAAGTTTCGTGCAAAAGTATAATAATTTCTTTGATAATTCGGAAAATATTTTTCTCCCCTTCAAATCTCTCACTGTAAGAAACACTTTATATCGGCGCAGTTGTTATGGAATTACTTTATACTTTGATTTTGCTTCGGAGAGCGAACAGGCATTAAAATGCCACCATTCCCTTTGATAGGTAATAAATCCCGCCTGATTCATCACGCTTCGTAACAGAAGACGATTATCTAATTGCGTTTGGGTCAATTTTCCTTGCTTAATCATTTGTTTTTCGTGAGCGGGTTGAGCTTCCAATCCAAAGAAATCGTATGGAGTACCCATATCCAACTCAATACCCAAATCATTGGTAAGCGTAACGTCTACAGCGGTTCCATAGTTATGCAATCCTGTTTTAGCGGGATTTGCCACATAGATATTATCAGGCGTTCCTTTGACAATATTCCACATTTTCTGTTGTACCGACAAAGGACGAGCGGCGTCCCATACCAGCAAACGGTATTTGGGATGTTTTTCCCGCAACAACTGCGACGCTTTCGCCAGCATTTCCGCCACTTCCGGTTGAAGGTAGGCATATTGAGAACTTTCATACAGTATCTGTTTGGTAAAATTATCGTTTGACGCATAAGGCAATACCACACGAATAGTCGGGTCTATCGTGCGAACGTCTATCAAGCCCATTTTTTCCATTGCCAAACACATTTCCGGTTTTGCAATCACGGGAGAAGGTTGAGCAACGGGAAGTTCTATTGCCAATTCTTCAGACGTTTGTCGTAAAGGCAGCGATTTTTTCTGATTGCAGGAAAATACAACCGGAATAGCAAAAAACAATATCCATTTATTTTTTATTGCCATAATACAGAAGGATATATATTGGCTTTCGCCATTTCTTTAAACTTATCCATTACCGGTTGACGATCTTCCTGATAGGTTATTCCATGCCATTGTGCATTTGTTTGCAAAACCTTCACCCGTATTTTATCCTGCCGTATCAAATTGTCAATAACAGAGGGAATATAAAATTCCGAACGGGTATCTTGAATCTGCTTTTGCAGAAAATCGACAAACAGATTCTCAATATAAGCAAAAATAGCAGGATGAAATCCCCAGAAGTTCATAGATACCGGAACATTCGGGTTTAACTCTGATTGCGACTGGTCGCTATTTTGGTTAATAATTTTATCCCCGCAGCGGCTTAGTTTCGTATGTTCAATTATTTTCTCCAGATACTGTTCTTTATTCACCGTGCAAACGCCTCTGGACACAGTCCCGTTTTCCGATAGCGTATTACCCAGACAATAAGCGACCATAGAACAGGCTCTTGTATCGGATAAAGATAATGTGTTGAGATAATTGACAAGGGTAACAAAGGAATCTCTGCCGTAAAAATCATCTCCATTGA
>JAISDH010000387.1 GCA_031264975.1 Bacteroidales bacterium | reverse complement strand
TCTTATAGTATTTCAGAACCTGCGATACGGGAATAAATTTGCCGACGGCATGTTCGCCTTCGGACTGTTCGTAATTCAAGTGTGTTTCCGATATGGATAAAATCTTACAGTCGATGGTATCGCTATTGACGGTTATGATTCTATCCTGTCCATTCATACGGTTAAACGCGAATAGAAGAGCAAGAAACAAAACATTTTTCATACAGTTTTTTATATTCATCTCGAAAAGATTTACTTTATTTTTTTAATCATTTTTCGGTGCAAATATAAATGATTTTTTTAATTCAGGGAAAGAAAATTAATAACATATAACAACGTGAACTTTCTGGATTGCTTCGTTCCTTATAATGACGAACAACGATCCACGGCAAAGACGGTATAAATTAATAAGGTAATGAGGTAATTGTATATGTGATTTCTGCGTGTGCTACTGAGGTTGTTTTGTTTTTTTAATTAGGTGAAAATAAGGTTTTTGGACGACCTTGCCCGGCACAGTCTCCAGACTGCGTCGGGTAAAAAGTAAAGCTCCTGCTTTTCGGGAAATATATGCCTGTCCTTATATATACAGTTTGTTGTCCCGTCTGCGGGGAACGGCCCGCGCTCTGCGGGGGATGGCCCGCGCTCTGCGGGGGATGGCCCGCGCTCTGCGGGGAACGGCCCGTGCTCTGCGGGGAACGGCCCGCGCTCTGCGGGGAACGGCCCGCGCTCTGTGGGGAACACCCCGCGCTTGGAAACGATATTATTCCGTTTTTTATCCCTGAAACCGTACATTTTTTTCACAGTGTGCGAAATCGCACAAAAATGCGTATTTTGCCATTTTTTATAACAGCTTGTATTTCATTTATATAATAATTAGAAAAACCGTTCTGAAAGCTCAAATTGCCAAAAGTGTGCGAAATCGCACACAAAGTGTGCGATTTCGCACATTTTGAGAAATACTGTTTTTGGCATACCGTTTATTTTCAGCATAATACAGTTTGGTACGATTTTTGACGAGTATATATCGATAAATGTATAATAATTATACTAATATATTGTAAATATGATAAATAAATATTTAATTTGTACTATCTTTTCGCTGATAACAGCTGTAAATCTTCATTCGCAGGAACTGTTGAGACTGACGATAGAAGAAGCTATTGATTTAGCCCGCAGGCAGTCGCCATCGGTCGTCGCGGCAAAGCACAGTTTCCATTCGGCATACTGGAGCTACCGGAATTTCAAGGCAAACTATCTGCCTTCGATGAGTTTCAGCACAACTCCCAGATTCAATCACTGGATAAATGCGATAACCATGCCGGACGGAACTACGCAGTTCGTGCAGCAAAACCAGTTCGCTGTTGACGGGAACTTTTCATTAAGCCAGAATATTGCCCTGACCGGAGGAAGATTTTCCCTCAGCACGGGCATAAACAGGCTTGACATGTTCGGGGTGTCAAATTCACACAGTTACAATACAAACCCCGTTTCTGTTTCATACCAGCAGACTCTCTGGGGACATAACGGGCTGAAATGGAGCAGGAAAACTGAACCTCTGCGCTATGAATATGCCAAAAAAAATTATATTACAACGCTTGAGGATGTTTCGATTAGTGTTATTAGCATGTTTTTTGGACTGGCTATGGCTCAGTCAAATCTGGACATGGCGATAAGCAATTATCAAAAATTCGATACTTTATATGCTTTTACTGAAGGACGCTATAAAATCGGACGCATGTCGGAAAACGAAATGCTTCAGTGGGAAGTCAGGCGCCTGAACGAGGAGATCAATCTGCAGAACGCAAGAGTATATCTCGAAGATAATCTTCAATCGTTCAGAACATATTTAGGAATAAAAGACACTATACCAATTGAAGCGGTTACGAGTAAAATAATCCCCAGTCTGAATGTTGATCCCTACAAGGCTCTGGAACTGGCGCTCGAAAATAACCCGACTGTAATTAGAATGAAACTGAGTGAAATCGAGAGCGAAAGCAATGTTGCGTACTCAAAGGCAAATTCCGGACTTCAGGCGAATTTGCATGCGCAACTGGGACTTTCGCAAACGAGCGAAAATTTTCGTACTGCATACAAGGATCCTCTTAACCAGCAGTATGCGCAGATAGGGATAAGTATCCCGATTCTCGACTGGGGACAGGGAAAGGGACGCGTCAAAGTCGCCGAATCGAACCGCCGCCTGACGGAGATCCAGCTGGAACAGGAGCGGATAAGTTTTGAACAGAGTATACTGAGACTGGTGAGACAGTTTAATTTGCAGAGAAATCAGGTGAGCATAGCCGAAAAAACCGATTACATGGCAAATAAACGTAACGAAGTGGCTCAAAGGCTGTATATGCTTGGAAGATCGACTATCCTTGAGCTGAACTCTGCAATATCGGAAAAGGACGCCGCGAAACGGAATTACATCAATATTCTGCAAAGTTTCTGGTCATACTATTACAATTTAAGGAGATATACTCTCTACGACTTCGAAAAAAATATGCTTCTCAGCGAAGATTATGAATCATTACTTAAATAATTATAAAAAATAAAGATATGGATATTCAATTAAAAAAGAAACACCCGGTAGTAAAATACAAGTACTACATTATTGCGGGAGCGGTTATTATCGCATTCATTGTTTACCTCTCAATCATGATGGGAGGACCCTCGAAACTGCGCTACAGTCTGGAAAATCTGCAGATTGTGGAAGTCAGGCAGGGGAAGTTTATGGAATATGTCGATTTGGAAGGTATAGCCCAGCCCAAAATGACGATAAAAATCAACACTCTGGAAGGAGGTACGCTGGACAGTATTGTGGCGGAAGAAGGCAGCATGCTGAAACAGGGCGATATTATTCTTATTCTTAAAAACATTGAGCTGCAAAGAACTATCGAAGACGAAAGAGACGAACTGCTGAAAAAAAGAGTTAATTACAAAGAAAAAGTCCTGGAGATGGAAAGAAGGTCGTCGGCATTGAAGCGCAGTATTCTCACGACTGTCTATGATCTTGATCGCCTGGATAAACAGTATAAGCTGGATCAGGAGGAATTTCAGTTGGGCATAAAAAGTAAAGCCGAACTGGAGGTCGCTTCGGACGAGTATAACTTCAAGCAAAAGACCACGACAATGATGCTC
>JAISDH010000381.1 GCA_031264975.1 Bacteroidales bacterium | reverse complement strand
ATATCTACAAAACCGCCTTGTCTGGGTTTTAGAGGACCTGTTACATTCCAATTAATAACCCCATTTCGAGCGTCAACAGCAGAAACAATCCCACAGTGCGTAATAGGACATCCACACGACATTCCCATGGGGCGACCTATCATGACGTCTCCTTTTTTTACATTTAAATCTTTTACCAACGTTGGATTATAGGGCAATATGGTTTCTTTGGGACCCGGTTCATTGGGAAAACAATCCAGGATAAAATCAAAATCTCTTCCGAGATTATCTTTCCATTGAAGTTTTTCCCCCATTCCCAATCCTTCCCTGTTGCACATAAAACAGGTTTTTGAATCTTCGGATTGTTTTTCCATTTTATCTGCAATATGAATGCACCTTTTCAAAGATTCAGTTCCCGAATCAACTTCACGAGCAAAATCTTCACATGTTTTTTGTCCACAAGCTCCACAATTCAATAGTGGAAGACTGTCTATTGTGTTTTTTATCTGTTTTGTTTCCATTTGTATATTATTTTTTAACATTTAATTTGTTCAATAATTTTATTTCTATTACTATTCTATACATTATTTTATTCATGAATAAATGGTATTGAGTTGTGAAACCGTTGATTCGAATATATCCAGGAAGCGTTCTACTTCTTCTTCCGTTGTAAATCTGCCAAAACTGATTCTGATTCCTCCTCTTGACTGAAACGGGTCTCTTCCAATGGCTTCCAATACATGGGAACTGCTTTTACCACTGTCATTATTAGAACAGGCAGAACCTGCCGAAACGGCAATTCCCTTTTCATCCAATAATAATAACAACCTTATATTTTCTCCTTCCAATCCGCTTATGGAAAAGTTAATATTATTGGGTAATCGCTTTTCTTTGTCTCCATTGAGATAGAATCCCGGAAACTTATTTTCCAACTCACGGATAAGTTTTTCCTGTAGTTTTGCAAGTCGTTTAGATTCTTTTTCCATTTCGTCAATACACAATTGGGCGGCTTTTGCGAAACCGGCAATGCCTGTCAGGTTTTCGGTGGTGGAACGCAATCCAAATTCCTGTCCGCCTCCATGCAATAAAGGCGTTACAGGGGTTCCTTGCTTCACAAAAAGAGCGCCTACTCCTTTTATTCCATGTATTTTGTGCGCATTGAGCGACGCCAGGGTTATATTTTGTTTTGAGACGTCTATCGGAATCTTACCAAATGACTGACAGGCATCCGTATGAAAAAAAACATTCCTTTCTTTACATATTTTGCCTATCTCTTCTATCGGTTCAATGGTTCCTATTTCATTGTTTACATGCATAACAGAAACCAAAACAGTTTGCGAATTAATCAACTGTTCCAACCTTTCCAAATCAACAAATCCATTTTCATCTACGGTCAGATACGACACATAAAATCCTTGCTCTTTTAGCCATGTACAGGTATTTAAAATGGAATCATGTTCAATAGCCGAAACAATAATGTGTTTCCCTTTATGTATATTGGCAAAAGCAATTCCCTTCAATGCAAGATTATTGGCTTCTGTTCCCCCTGAAGTAAATATAATTTCTTCCGGTTGAGCATGTATGAATCCTGCTAATTTTGCGCGAAAACCCTCCAACGATTCCTTTGCCTCCATTCCGTAAGAATGAAGGCTCGATGGATTCCCAAAAATCATGTTTCCATAGGGAAGCATTTCCTCCCATACCCGATTGTCCAAAGGCGTAGTAGAGGCATTATCAAAATAAATGGATTTGTTTTTATTCGCCAACATAAAATAATTCATTTTCCATTGTACGAAGTACTCCAAAATGATTTTTGGCGCCTATTTCTTTCTTTCCTACACAAATGGTACAAGTTCCTACCGGAGGATTCCCTTTCAAAAACATGGGTTGTTCTATATCTTGCGAACGAATAATGTCTCTAACAATAGGGTCAATCCCAATTCCATAAAGCGCATTACTTTCTACAATCGAAATAGTTTTTGCCGCTTCCAATATTCTGTATCGGAAAACTTCCCGCTCTGCTTGCGATACTAAATCTATTTTCGTTATCACACAAATATCCGCCAATGTCAGCATGGGACCGATTTTTCTCGGTAAATTCATCCCGCTTGTTGCTTCCAAAACAACAACACCCAACGAATTTTCAACGTATGGAGAACATCTCAAACACAATCCGGCTGTTTCTACAATCAAATATTCAGCTTGTTGTTCTTCTGCCCATTCCACTACCTCATCCAATACAACCACATTACAATGGTCGGGACAAAGTTCGCCGGAATATATTTTTTTTGTTGGAATATTAAATTCCGAACGTAATTGTTCATCTTCATCCGCAAAGAGAACGTCTATTTTCAAGTACGAAGGTTTTAGACCTTTGTTTAAAAGTCTTCGGATAACCTGTTTAATAACTGTTGTTTTCCCACAAGTGGGGGGTCCTGCAAAAATGATTAATTTCATCGCTATTTATTTTTTTAAAGAGTATTGGTAATTCGTTACTAAATAATTAATATGTTTATCAAAAATGTCATTGGTGATTTCTTCTCCTGCTCTAATCATTTTACGAAAGTCAAGCATTATATCATCAAGTTGTTTCAATCCAATGGCAGCCATCTTTTCTTCATCGCTTGTGGTTATCATCTTCTGCATTGCTCCATTCTTCATGATGATTCTGAAATCGGATAGCAATGCAATTCTTGGGTCATGCGTAACAAAGACAAAAATCTTTTGATAGTTTTTCAGCAATTCCAACGCTTTTGTTCGGTGTATGCCTGCATTTTCAATTTCATCAAGCAGTATAATAGGCGAATTGCCAATAATAACCGCATCTGCAATCAACAGCGAACGGGTTTGTCCTCCAGACAACTGCGTCATGGCAGTTTCCTTAATAATTGCTTCGCCAGTAAGCTGATTCGCAAAATCCAATGTTTCATCAATCATGGCGCTGACGTTTTCAGAACCCCGAATGGTGGAATGAATCTTTAAAAATTCACCAACAGGCAAGTCCGACAAAAAATTTGTATGCTGCGAAATTAACGCAATCGGATGCTTGGACGGGTCAAATGTGAAATCTTCTGCAACGGGTTCGTCATTGATTAAAATTGTTCGCATGGACGGTGTATTTTTATTGGCGAACAACTCTATATCATTGATTAACGTTGTTTTGCCACACCCCGTAGGTCCCACTATACTAATAATATTCCCCATGCAAAGTTCAAACTTTTCTACCTTTTCGGGCGATTTATCCTTCCCGATACCTCCTATAACTGTAATTTTATTTATATCCATAAAATAATTTTCGGCAAAATTACACGTAATATCTATAGAATTAGTGTACATTTGCATTCATGTTTTAAGAGTAAAACATGTAATATTTAATACTTGATTATTTGAATTTTAAGCTCAATGGATTTAAAAGAACAGACTCTATTTGCGAAGATAGCCTTGAAATTTCTACAGGAAGAAGACTTTAAAAAGTTAGAACGGTCTTCTGTTCGATTGAAATTTAAGAAAGGCGAAACGATTTTAAAACAAGGACATCAACCAACGCATATTGCATTTTTGCAAAGTGGTATCGTAAAGTTTAACTTTATGTCGGACGTAAATCAAAAGAATATCATTATTACGTTGGTCTCGGCGCCAAGGATTTTGGGCGGAGCGAACATGTTCTATAAAAAAGATAACAACCTCTTTTCTATTATTGCGGTTGAAGACAGTGATGTTATTCTTATTGAATCGGATGTTTTATTGGAAATAATGAGATTGAACGGCGTTTATTCGATTGCTTTGTTTCAATTGGTTTCGGATATGTTCAAAAGAGCTATTTTGAACTTTATCAGCGTTGCCAACAAACAAAAAGAAAGTCGAATCGCTGACGTCATTTTATATTTGTCGGAAGAGATATATAATAATACTTGTTTTCAATTGTCTTTAACTCGAAAAGAACTGGCAGAATTTGCCTGTTGCTCCGTTGAAAATGTCATTATGACCCTTTCTCGGTGGCAAACAGAAGGTATACTGTCTATTTCAGGAAAAACTTTGACAATAGTTAACATGGAAAAACTTAAATATATTAGCAAGTTGGGATAAATATGCTTACACAAAAGACACGATATGCCATGCTGGCAATTACAAAGTTGGCAAAAGAATATGGTAACGGAGCCGTTCTAATAAGCGATATTGCAACAAGCGAGAAAATTCCCAAAAGGTTTCTTGAAACAATACTCCTGGAATTAAAAAAGAAAGGCTATCTTGGTAGTAGATTAGGCAAGAAAGGAGGATATTTTTTAATCAAAAATCCAAAAGAAATCACTCTGCTTGAAATCATAGATTTATTTGAAGGA
This sequence comes from Bacteroidales bacterium, assembly GCA_031264975.1. GTDB lineage: Bacteria > Bacteroidota > Bacteroidia > Bacteroidales > WCHB1-69 > JAIROC01. The sequence continues at coordinate 838 of JAISDH010000381.1, read as the reverse complement.
ACAATTGCCTGGCTGGCATGTACCTGCGATAAATGTTATCGCCCATGCGAACATTGCAAAGAAGAACAAACCTGCAAAATCCGGCATACGTTCAAAGATATCAGAGAATATACCCATAAAAAACTCTCAAAGACGTCTATCTTTTCTTTAATAGAAGTCAATAAGGGGTAAAGAGAAAATAATGATTAGTGATTAATGGATAAATGAGCGATAGAATAAGCCTGAAAGGCTTGAATCAATAGCACAGCGCAACGCGCTGTATCTGTGGAAACACATAAAAACCAAGCCCCAATCGAGGCGTAATCATTGAAATCAATAAAAAGACGTAAGGTGCAAGGTACAAGGTTGCGAAGGTGCGGAGCCCAATTGTTTGAACTGAGATTTGTATGATTTAAAGGATTAATATGATTGTTTTGTACAACTGATTTGAAAACGATTTTTCATGAGTTACAACAATTGAATATAATAAGATGAATAAAAATAAAATCTTATTTTAGTGGGCTGATAAGGATTTTTTTATAATTTTGCACCGATAAAAAATTAAATTATTTTCTCTTATTGGAAACTGATTCTTTCATTACGAAAATGTTCAAAGAATGGGAATCTTATTTTGCAGTATAAAGTGTAATATAAATTAATCATAATATTTTAATATATAAAGTCATGAAACAACGACTATATCATTGTAAAAAAGAAGAAGTCTCGGTTATCGGAGGGTATCTTTTATCCGCTTTCAGAGATGATTTTCCCGATTTCAAGGCATATTTGCCATTAATGTTCACGGATAACTATATTCTTGATTTTGAAAAACAAATTGCAGAAGTTACCCATTTACTTA
>JAISDH010000379.1 GCA_031264975.1 Bacteroidales bacterium | reverse complement strand
AGGCGGTACTCGTTTTTCTATTGATATAGTTTCCTTACGGGAAATACACAAAATCAGACCTCGCAAAGTATAATCCCACAACTTTTGCGGGACATTCTCAATTTCCAATCAAGGATGATAGAAATAAAAAAAAGCTGATGATTAATCAGCTTTTTTAATAATGTTAGAATTTGGTAATAACCAAATACAAAATTAATCTTTTGGAAGCGCTTCTTTTACTATCAATGCGCGTCCTGACAATTCAGTTCCATTCAATTTTTCAATGGCTTTTCTTGCGTCTTCATCTCTTTCCATTTCACAAAAACCAAATCCTTTTGATCTACCTGTATTGCGGTCTTTAATTATTCTAACAGAAGCTACTGCTCCATACTCTTGCATAACCCTTTGAAGGTCACTTTCCCGAACATTATAGCTCAGGTTTCCAATATAAATATTCATAAATAAAAAATAAAAATTCTGTATAAACGACTATAGTTTATCGCCCACAAAGGTACAACTAATTAATCAATAAACAATGAAAAAAAAGAAAAAATATTTTCCTTCTGTAAGGCGCTGTCTTTGAGGTTCATTATTTCCAATGAATGGATTTCTTGACCCAAAATCGATGCAAAATACGGACATTCCAACGCAAACGAACGAGAAAAATAACGGAAAATGGAGAAAGAGGCGCCAATTATTTATTAAAAAATTGTACCTTTGCAGCCGGTTTTTATTTATATCTGTTACATTTATTCTAATACATGAACAAACATACTATTATAGGATTGGTCCTTATTTTTGCGCTTTTTATCGGCTATAGTTGGTACATTTCTCCTTCAAAAAAAGAACTTGAAGAACAACGAAGAGTACAGGATTCTACCAGGTTAGCTCAATTAAACAAGATTCAAGATTCATTATCTACTGTTATCTCTGTCCAAGAAACAAACGAGGAAATTGAAAAAGAAAATGAAAAAGAAACTGCTTCATTGGACACAATGGATAAACATCAACAATTGTCTGCAACATTCGGAGCATTTACCAATGCGTCTATCAGTACGGAAGATGAGGCGCCATTCATTGTCGAAAATGATCTCTATCGTTTATCCATAGCCAGAAAGGGCGGAAAAATAGAATCGGTTGAATTAAAAAACGTAAGAACCTACGATAGTTTACCCGTTGTCCTTTTTGAGGGAGGAGATAATACTAATTTTGGAATTGCTTTTATTTCCAATTACCTAATACTAAACACGAATGATTTATATTTCACTCCTGCTAAAGATTATAACAAGCAATCTCTTGTTGTTTCGGGGAATGATTCCATCGAAATAGCCATGCGTTTGTACCCTGACAAATCGCCTCAAGAGATAGACAGTTCAAGTTATATAGAATTTCTTTATACCATAAGAGGAAATGATTATCGGACAGGATTGAAAATTAATTTTGTCAATACCTCTCAATATATCAATCGAAATCAGCCGAATGTGGAATTGACATGGCAAGTTCAATTGCGTCAACAGGAAAAAAGTCTGAAAAATGAAATGACCTCTACCACTATTTACTACAGCGATGCAAACGACGTAGAAAATCTGAAAGAATCGCCTGATAGCGGAGATTCTCTATCCTATACTTCCCGATTGAAATGGCTTTCTTTCAAACAATTATTTTTTACTTCGACGATTATTTCCGATGATTATTTCTCCAATGGAACCATGGTAGTCAGCATCCCGCAAATACAGTCCGACCGTTTATTAAAAGATATGAAAACGCGTTTGATTCTTCCTTTTACCGGAGACAATCCAAGTTTGGGTATGAATTTCTATTTTGGTCCCAATAAATATGATTTCTTAAAACAATACAAGATTAATTTAGAAAACCAAATTCAATTGGGCGGAAAGTTGATTTCATGGATAAACAAATATGCGGTCATTCCTATTTTCAACTTCTTTGAGGGTTTTAATTGGAATTATGGATTGATTATTTTAATTCTCACGATTATCATCAAGACGGTATTATTTCCGCTGACGATGACTAATTATAAATCATCAGCCAAGATGCGGTTAATCAAACCGGAAGTGGAAGAAATAAGTAAACGTTATCCCAAACAGGAAGACGCCATGAAAAAACAGCAGGCGATTATGGCTCTCTACCGACAAACGGGTGTTAAACCTATGGCAGGATGTTTACCTTTACTATTGCAAATGCCTATTCTGTTTGCCATGTTTCGTTTTTTTCCTTCTTCATACGAATTGAGGCAACAACCCTTTTTATGGGCGAAAGACCTTTCTACCTACGATTCTATCGCATCCTGGGATGTTCAAATTCCGATTATCTCTTCATTCTATGGTAACCACATCAGTTTATTTACGCTCTTAATGACATTGGCTACCCTTACCTACACCATTCTTAACAACAAGATGATGTCAACAGGGGGAAATGAACAGCAAATGAAAATGATGAAATGGATGATGTATTTAATGCCTGTTATGTTTTTGGGTATTTTCAATAATTATTCTGCCGGATTAAGTTATTATTATCTGTTGGTAAATTTAATCACATTCATTCAAATGGGCGTTTCCAGATTGATAATTAACGAGAATAAACTGCATGCTCAAATACAGACAAAAAAGAATAAACCTGTAACAAAATCGAAGTGGCAAAAACGAATGGAAAGTTTGGCAAAACAACAAGAGACTGCCGCCGCTCAACAACGCAATGGCGGTTTCCCCGTAATCAAACAACGCGGCAATTCATCTTTGCATAACAAAAAGAAAAGAAAATAAAAGGCAAAGCGTAGCGCTCAGATGACGCAGATTAAAAGGATTTTCGCAGATAATAAAATCTGTGTGCATCTTTTCAAATCTGTGTTATCTGGCCGCTTATAGGGTGTAGATATAGGAGAAAAAGAATTAATCACTAATCGTTATTTAATCCTGTCCATCCTCAAATCCTGATTCAGACAGAAAAATAGGGGCGTTGCGTGCAACGCCCCTACTTATTCACTTGTTCCCTCGTCTAACATAGTCTTTAGACTACGTCGTGCAGAAGCAAAACCTGCAAAAGAGCGAAGTAACAAGTGAAACAAGTATTATTTTTACTCCCAATTCCAGTTGTATTCGCTTGAATAAGAATCCTGTTCTTCATCCCAATTGTATTCGTTTGAATATGACTCCTGTTCTTCATTCCAACTGTATTCGCTTGAATAAGGGTCTTGTTTTTCTTTGTCTGCTTTTTTTTCATCTTTTTGATAAATAATTCCTTTCTCCATTAATTTTTTGAACAATGGCTCTTGCATTATTGCTTGTTGTTCAAATATAGTAAAAGCATTATTAGACCTTTCTATCAATTTATCAATATCTTTTTGCATTACAATTGTATTGCTGAATGTAAGATTTTCTTTTGTGAAGATCAGTAGATGTTCGGGAAGAATATGAAATGACAAAAGAAATCCCACTACAATCACACAAAATATTATAAATCCATACCTCTTTTTTGGGTTTTTCTTAACCCAGTTTTGGTTGTTATTTAATTCGGATTCCATGATTATTTATTTTTTATTATTAAACTATCAATCTCTTTATTTCCTTGTTGATAAATTCATTTATTGTTTTACTTTTCTTTCCAACCGTCATTGCACCGTTACATTAAAACTACTTGACCAAGTATTATTGCTTTCATCAACAATACTAATGTTTATTGGTATTTGCGTATTTGTCGGTGTGGAACTTGAAACAGTAAATTGGATTACATAATATTTTTCAATCTGAGAATACCATTTGACGGAATTTGCCGAAATATCTCCATAATTTACTTGCATTGTTGGCATCAAACTTGAAACATAAGAACTTGTTGTTGAAAAGGTAGCATTGACTGCTTTTGCAGTACTTGTTCCTGTATTTTTTAAACTCACATTAAGCCGTACCGTTTCCCCCTTATCGACAATGCCGTCGTTATTATTGTCCGAATAAACATTGTAACTATTATATAACACATTTGCGCCTGTTGCGGAAACTGTTATATTAAAACTTGCCGACCAAGTATTACCGCTTTCATCAACAATACTAATGTTTATCGGTATTTGCGTGTTGGCAGGTGTAGAGTTTGAAACAGTAAATTGGATTACATAATATTTTTCAATCTGAGAATACCATTGAGCAGAATTTGCCGGAATATCTCCATAA
>JAISDH010000359.1 GCA_031264975.1 Bacteroidales bacterium | reverse complement strand
GCCTGATTTTTTTGCCGAACCTTTCCGTATTTCAAAAAAAGATTGTATCTTTGCAGCAACATACTCACCCCGCTTCCCGTAAGAACAGCGCGCTCAGGGTGAGTGTTTTATTTTTATACTATTATTTTATTTTCGTCTAAATAGACGTCTATAGTAACATACTCACCCCGCTTCCCATAAGAACAGCGCGCTCAGGGTGAGCCTTTTATTTTATCCCTTTAAATAACAGCCAAAAGCAAAACGAAAATTCGCCTACCATGCCTACGATTAGTCCCGGATAGGTTAGTATTTCGTTTCCCGGAAATAGAAAACTCACAAACATTTCAAATAAATGCCCGAACGCGGCAGCAATCAGCATAACGCCAAAATAGCGTGGCGCCAGCTTCGATTTTAACAGGACAATACCAAGCGGCGCCAACCACAATCCAAAATAAAATTGGGAGATTAAATAACCATACCCATGCAGGTTTGAAAAAAAACGGGACGCCAACACCGTATCATCCGCCCCGTTCATGCCAAGATAACCCGCGCTGTTCACCTCTATAATCGCAATATGGTTTATCATATTCATACTTATAACGGAAACACTCGCCACCGTCAGCAAGAGGAAGAGCAACGACAGGTTCATATTTACCCGTTTAAGCCGATTGAACAACGCCCATGCCGTCAAAAGGAAAAACGCCGCCATTAGCAAGTCGCAGATAAATGCTATACGAAGAATAAATAATGAACTGTGAATATTTTCCAATACATTAACCCCGTCTTCAAATACAAGGATATTAGAACGGATGATTTGGGCGCATATTCCTGTCAGTATCATACATAAATACAGGACGCCCGGCAATCTTTTATTCTTACTTTCCATTGTCATTTATTCATTAAAGAATTTGTTATTTTTCACGACGGCAAAGGTAACATTTTTTTACCGACTTCGTCGCCGCCTTCCTGTCAGCGCTGAAATTACCGCCAAAGGATAATACTTTTCGTACATTTTCGTTATCTTTGCGTCTAATAAATTAAAACTTATACTTATGGCAAAGAAAAAACACGTAAAAAAGAAAAAGTATGTCAACGTTGCCGAGCAACAAAGACAGCAGGAAGCGCAATACAAGAAACTTTTTCACGATAAATTACAGAGTTTGTGCGCGCAAATAGGGGACGCATCGCTATACCACCATATCCCTAAGGAGGAGAAAATGATACTCTACATGTTTCGGGGCGCGCCGCTCAAGGTAGTACCCGCCGAAGGAGTTAAAATCCATAAACGGCTCATGGAAGTCCTGATAAAAATCATCAAAACGCGTCAACTTTCCATGAAGCTGGAAGTAATAAAAGGAAGCGGACAAACGATGACTTATGCCGATTACCTGCTGGTGGGTATGCCGCTCGAACTTCACGCGTGCAAATCCGACGTAGATTATCCCGGCAAGGACAGGCTCAACGAATATGCAGACCAAAGATATGAACGCCAGGATGAATATGAAAAAGGCATACTCGATATATGCGCAATGGCTTGCTGGACCTTTGACGACATAGGAGAAAAATACCTCCATACCTACAACCTCGAAACCGACATACCAGACCTTGACACAGGTTTACAACTGCAAACGGATGGAGCCATTTTAAGTCGCAAGGAAATGGAAGCGCTCATCAGTAAAGACTTCAGGTTGCACCAAAAAATCACTATCGGAACCTATTCCCTGGAAACACGAAAAATACATATCAACGGAGAAACGCATGTGGGCATACAGGTAGGCGTAATCTTTTACGGAAATGACAACACGCCCAGTCTTCACCACTTTACCCTCTCTCCGGACGACATGCACTTGAAAACAAACTCTCCTTTTTCCAAACTTGGGTTTCCGGTTTACATCCAACAACATGCGCTCGACCGCATGAAAGAACGGCTGGGGCTTATTATACCTGCATTCTATATTTCCGTCTTGACGGAGGCGCTTATACACAAAGAAATCATCCCGCTAACAAAAACCCGGATGCTGATTGCCTGCTTTACCAACGACTTGAAAGTAGGTTATTTTCTGAGCGAGGTAGTGGACTGCGTCGTACTGATTCGTACCTTCCTGCTACTTACCAACGGTGGTACCCCCGAAGGAGATAAGCTGTCGAAACTAACCGGACTGCAAACCGAAGACCGAAAATACCTCGCCATCGACACCCTGCAAGGATTGGCAAATTCAGACATAGCACAAAACGAAACCATTTGCAAGCTGTTTCAAGACGCCGGTTGTGGTTCCATTTTGGAGTTATGTACAACAATCAACAACGACCCCGGAATGATGTGGCTATTAGAAAAAACACAACCCAAAAACATCATCTCCGACCTGATTACCGAATATCTGAAACCAAATACAGAGGAAGAAGAAGAGGAAGAAGAGGAAAATGATTAGCGATTAATGGTTAGTGATTAATTGGGCAGCAGGCAACAAGCAGCAGGCAATGAAAATAATGATTAGTAATTGGTGATTCATGTTTATTTCCTGTCGCCTTACGTCTTTTTAGCGCCCGGATAACATAGATTTGAAAAGATAAACGCAGATTATCTTTTCAAATCTTTTTAATCTGTGTCATCTGAGCGCTTATCATTTACCTGTTATTTGTTCTTCGTGTCGTACTTACTTGTTGCTATCTTCCTTTTCTTCTTTTTGTCCCTTTTTCCTCATGGCTTGCCTGCCTGTTGCGTGTTGCCTGTTGCGTGTTGCCCCTTTCCCCCTCTCTCCTTTCGCCCTTTCATCCCCTTCATGCCTTCGTCCTTTCATCCCTTCGCCCTTTCGCCCTTTCCTGCCTTCGCCCCTTCGCTCTTTTCCTTCACGGCTTACCTGCATGTTGCTTGCTGCATGTTGCTTGTTGCCTTGTTCCTTTCCTGCCTTCTCCCCCTTTTGCATCTCTAAAGGATAATACTTTTCAAATAATTCCGTTATCTTTGCGTCTAATAAACTCAAACTTATTATTTATGGCAAAGAAAAAACATAAAGAAAAAAAGAAATATGTCAATCCTGTTGAGCAGAAAAAACAACAGGAAGCGCAATATCGGCAACTCTTCCTGGAAAAGTTGCAAAACCTGTGCCGACAAATAGGTGGTGAAACGTTATTTCAGCAGATACCTCCGGTGGAGAGAATGGTACTTTATATGTTTCGGGGCGCACCGCTCAAGGTGGTTGCCGCCGATGGGGTTAAAATCCAAAAACGATTAATGGAATCCCTGACAAAGCACATCAAAACACAGCAACTGTCCATGAAGCTGGAAGTAACAAAAGGCAGCGGGGAAATGATGACTTTTGCCGATTACCTGCTGGTGGGTATGTCGCTTGAGTTTCAGGCGGGCAAAACCGACGATTATCCTGCCAAGGAACAGTTCGCCAAGTTTGTTGAACTGCGCACGGAACACGAAGAAGAATATGAAAAGGGGATAAAGAGTATATGTTCCCTTGCCTGCTGGATATTTGACGACATAGAAAAGAAATACCTTCACACCTACCAACTCGAAACCTTCGTACCAAGCGCTGAATCCGGTCTATTTATGCCTGAGGATGACGCTCCTGTAAACCGTAGAATGGCAGAAAAATACATGAGTCAGGATTTCAGGCTGCGCCAAAAAATCACTATCGGAATCCATCGCCTGGAAACGCGGAAAGTACTTATCAAGGGCGAAACACATTCCGCCATACAGGTAGGTATACTGCTCTACCCAAACAATGAACCAAAATTCCACCAGTTTACCCTCTCGCCGGACGACATGCACCTGAAAACAAACCCCCAATTCTCCAAACTTGGACTTCCGATTTACATCCAACAACATGCGCTCAACCGCATGAGAAAACGACTGGGGCTTGTAATACCAGCTTTCTACAGCATTATCTTGGCGGAGGCGTTTCTACGCAAGGAAATTACCCCAGTAACAAAAAAACGGATATTGGTTGCCTGCTTTACCAACGAACTGAAAATAGGTTATTTGTTAGGAGAACGGGTGGATGGAATCATACTTATCCGCACTTTCCTGTTGCTTACCAATGGAGGTACCCCCGAAGGAGATAAACTGTCGGAACTAACCGGATTGCAAACCGAAGACCGGAAATACCTCTCCATTGACACCTTACCGGGGCTGGCAAATTCCGACATCGCGCAAAACGAAGCCATTTGCAAGCTCTTCCGCGACGCCGGTTGTGGCTCTATTTTGGAGTTATGTGAAAAAATCAACAATGAAAAAGGTATGATGTGGCTATTAGACAAATCACAACCCAAAAATATCATCTCCGACTTAATTACCGACTACATGAAACCAAACACCGACGACGAAGAAGAATGGGTGGAAAATAATGATTAACGATTAGTGATTAGTGGACGAATGAACAAGTAGACGAGTGGATGGATGTCTGTTTATACGTTGTTTCTTTCGTCCTTATACTTTTCGCCCCTTTTTTGTCTGAATCAGGATTTTCAGGATTTGAGTATGAGCAGGATTAATAAGCACGCAGATGACACAGATTTGAAAAGATGCACACAGATTTTATTATCTGCGAAAATCCTTTTAATCTGTGTCATCTGCGTGCTGCTCATGGCTTGCCCGCTTGTTGCTTGTTGCCTGTTGCTTGCTGCCTTCTTCCTTTCGCCCGCTTGTGATTATTAAAAAAACGTTGTTGATAACTAATGAATATTTTTTTTTAATGAATGCGTTTGTGTATTACTTTTGTAGGAAGTTTGGAAGTAAGTATGATAATTGGTAAATATGAATAAAAGATATTTGAAAAAGACATTAATCATCATTATAATAGTCATGTTTTCAGGGAGGATGTTTGCGCAGAAAACACATACCTATCATTCCCCTGAACATGAATATAAGTTAGCAAATGAGTTATATGCGAAAGAACAATACAGTGCGGCGAAGAATATGTTTACTAAGGTGTATGAAGCCATAGATGATAAATATGACCTTCGTAAACAGACCTCATTGTATTATATGACGGTTTGTGCCGTCGTGTTGTATCACGAAGACGCTGAAAAGTTGGCGTTGTTTTTCATGTCCGAATATCCCGAATATTCGCATATTCGTCGGCTATGGTATTATTTGGGCAATTACTATTTTGAAAAACGGCAATACAAGCATTCATTGGAGGCATACGAGCAAACGGATATGCGGGTAATTTCTTTGGACGAATATAATGTTTATAAGTTCAAAAAGGGATATTCTTACTTTATGCAGGAAAATTACAATGACGCCAAACCCTTGCTAAAAGACGCCGCAATGGTGAATAATCAATACAAGAATAAGGCGCTGTTTTATTATTCCCATATTCTGTATACCGAACAGTCGTATAATGTTGCCTTAACAGGATTTGAGCAGTTGAAAAACGAGGAGACCTATTCGGAGATTGTACCTTTTTATATTGCGCATATCTATTTCGCAACCGACAGATATGAAGATATTGTGGCGCAGTCGGAGGAGTTGGTTTCAAAGAGTTCTAAAAAAAGGCTGCCTGAAATTAACCGCCTCATTGCACAGTCTTATTTCCAGTTAAAGCAGTATGATAAAGCCATTGGATATTTTGAAAACTACTTTTCTACGTCGGAAACAACCATTCCTTGCGACGACTACTATATGGAAGGATATAGTTACTACAGCGAAAAACAATATACTAAAGCTGTTCCGATGTTTACAAAAGCCATTTGCGAAAACGATACGGTAAACCAATATGTTTACTTTACCCTGGGAGATTGTTATCTGAAATTGGGACAAAAAGATTTTGCTTCACGGGCGTTTTTCTCTGCGTATAATTTGAAGATAAATCAGATAATGACAGAAGATGCTCTGTTTGAATATGCGAAATTGCAGTATGAGTTATCCACCAATCCATTTGTGGACGCCATTACGGCTTTTGAACAGTATTTGAACAGTTATCCAAATTCTCAGCGGAAAAATGAAGTGGAAAGCTATCTGTCCACTATCTATTTGACGACAAAAAACTATAAGGCAGCCATCGCTTCACTGGAGAAAATAAACAATAAAAGCATACTGTTGATGAAAGCCTATCAACGCGTGATTTATTTTAGAGGATTGGAACTGTTTAATGATGGTCTATACAACGAAGCAGAAAAACAGTTGGATTTTGCAACGGCAAATAATTTTGATGCGGTCATTTATGCCCAGGCGATATTTTGGAAGGCGGAAATAGCGTATCGAAAAGAAGATTATCCGGCTTCACAAAACGGTTATGCTTTATTTCTCTCTCTGGCGCAGGCAAAGTTTACGGAAGAATATCCTATGGCGCTCTATAATGGAGGGTATGCGGACTTCAAATTAAAACAATATCAAACAGCGTTGAATAAGTTTTTGAATTTCCAAAAATTGGAAACGCTGGTTCGCGACAAACGTCTCATATCCGATGCGGTCAACAGAGCGGGGGATTGTTATTTCATGTTGTCCGAACTTAATAATGCAAAAACTCAGTATCAAAAGGTGATAGATATGAAGTTGTACGACGTAGACTATGCTTTGTATCAGCTTGCGCAGTCGGAAGGAGGGTTGAGACAGTTTGACGACAAGATAAAAACAATGCAAACACTGGAAAAGAACTATCCAAAGTCGCCATATATCGTAGAAGCGCAATACGAAATTGCCAATACCTATTATGCGCGCGGACAAAATAAAGAAGCCATCGCAGCCTATCAGACATTTGTTGCCAATAACCCGCGAAATCCGATAGCAAAGACGGCTCTATTGAAACTGGGTTCCATCTATTATAATATAGAAGACGACGAAAAAGCATTGGAAATGTTCAAGTCGATTGTCTCCAATTATCCCAACTCGGACGAAGCGAGCATTGCCTTGAAAAACATCGAAAACATATACACGGCAAACGGCAATATAGACGACTTCTTTGCTTACGTTCGCAATGTTTCTTTTGCCAATATAACGGTATCTTATCAGGATTCGGTGATATATAACTCTGCAGCAGAAAAATATTTTAACAGGAAGTTCAGCGAAGCAGAAAAAGGTTTTGAAAACTATATCCAACAATTCCCGAACGGCGTGTTCATTGTAAACGCTAATTTCTATTTGGCAGAATGCGCCTACAATGCGTCTGACAATGAGAAGGCATTACGGGGATATGAGTATGTGATTAAAAAAGAAAACGAACAGTTTCTAACAACCTCTTTGATGAACTCGGCAATAATATTGTATGCCAAAAAAGAATATGCAAAAGCCTTGTCGTATTATCAATTGTTGGAACAAAAGACCATTCTCCCTACTCAGAAAGTAGACGGCATGTTGGGCATGGCGCGTTGTTACCAGGAACTTGAAAGATATGATTCGGCAATTGTGCTTGCCGACGCCTTGCTGAAAGAAGAAAAAGCCGGCAATGATATGAAAGTAGAAGCAAGAGCCATTATTGCACGTTCGGCGCTTGTATCTGAAAATTATGACCTGGCAAAAACGGAATATTCTGCATTGTCAAAGCAAAACAAATCCGAAATCGTATCAGAAGCCCTTTACAGTTTGGCGTATATCGAATATAAAAAGGAAAACTTAGACCAGGCAGAAAAGAAAATCTTTGAAGTCCTTACCAATATTTCTCATGATGACTGGTTGGCAAAGAGCTATATTTTGTTAGGCGATATTTATCTTGAAAAAGGAAACTCGTTTCAGGCAAAACATACCTACCTGAGTATTATTGAAAACTATGACGGAGAAGAGTTGAAGCAAATCGCGACGGAGAAATATAATAAGATTCTCGAAAAAGAAAATGCAATTAATCAAGAACAGGAAAGATTAAACCAAAAAGAAGAAACAAATGATGACGAAGAATAATAGCAACAACAGTATAACACAAAATAAATGGATGACGTTCCGGCAAGCGCTCTTTCTCTCTTTACTATGGACAACGTCGTTGATTGCGTCGGGTCAGTCGGAATATGATGTAGTTGTAAATTCTACCTTTAGTCCTGTCATTAGCGACGCGCAACAGAAGATTAATGAAAAGGCGAATATCGTAGATACGGTAAAGGTTACAAAACCGGTTGAGTATGCAGTGAATGCTCCTGTGTTTGTTACGCGGTTTGTGCCGGAGCCAATCAAAGCGCCCAAGATAGGGAAAGACCAAATATCCCGTTTGTATCGTAACTTTGTGAAGTTGGGCTTTGGCAATTACTGGACGCCTTATTTTGACTTTGAAGTAAACAGTCTTCGCTCTACAAAATGGGCATACGGCGGAAGAATATTTCATCATTCTTCGTGGGGAAAGATAAAAACATATCCAACGGCTTCGCAAAGCAATACAAAGATAGAGGCGTATCTTCAGCGGTTCTTCAAGAACTATACGTTGACGACAAGAGCCGGTTATAATCATCTATTGGCGCACTGTTACGGCTTTCATCCCGATTCCGTGTTTCCGCAAAGTATGGATTACAAATTGAACGCAAAAGATATTCGTCGGCAATACCACCATATAAATATGAATATGGGTTTTAGCAATAACAATATCAATAAAAACAAATTGAACCAGCAATATGCTATCAACTATGACTTCCTAACCGACAATACCCCCAAAACTTACGAACATCAATTGGGACTGACGGCGGCATTAAATCACGATATTCAGTTGAAAAAAGCATTCTCTCTGAATGCAGGCGGAGAAATCGGGTTTAATTACTTTCACAATCGTTGGAACAACGCGCATCTTAGCGACAACGCCCTGGCGAATATCAATCCGCATATTACGTTTAAGTATGAAGAATATTTTATTAAGGCAGGGTTCAATGCTTTGTTGCATTTCAGGCAAGGGGAGAAGGCAAAGTTTCATTTCTATCCCGATATTGAAGCACGTTTGCATATCGTCCCGCAGATATTTACCTTTTATGCAGGTCTGAATGGCGGCATGAGAAGAAATTCGTATTTATCGTTCGTAGAGGAAAATCCCTATTTATCCAACATGGTCGACTTGGGATTCACGGATGAAAAGACGAAAATCTTTGCAGGCATACAACTTGGGATTTCCCGCAGCTTGTCTATCGGCGCGAGAGCTTCGTTTGCATTCTGTGCCGGAAAGCCGTTTTTCATCAACGATACCCTGCAAAAGTTCTTCCTGCACACGCAAGATACCGCAATGGAACTGTATTTGAACAATACGTTTAATATAGTAGAAGACAAAGCCAATCAGTTGAATCTTCATTTTGATTTGAGGTATCAGTATAAAAACCAACTTTGGCTGTCTTTGAATCTTGATTATAATTATTACAAACTGAGCGTAGATTTGTTGGAAGCATGGTACAAGCCGCGTTTTATTGCGGAGTTTGAGATAGACTATCTTTTGTTGGAGAAGTTTCTGTTTGGGTTGGATTTGTATATTCATACGGGAGCGAAATATCCTGAATTTATCAATGGGGGAATTGCTCCGAAGTCGATGAAGGCAGTGTTTGATTTCAATTTCAGTTTTGAATATATTTGGTCGAAACGATTGTCATTCTTTTTGAATGTAAACAACTTTGCTTACCAGCGGAATTACTTTTATCAAGATTATCCTTCTCTGCGCATCAATTGTTTGGTGGGCGTGAAATACAATTTCGGCGGAGAAGCGATAGGGAAAAAGTAGTAATAAATTATATCGGGGTGCGTTGTTTGTACATAAAATATCAAAGTACTATGCAGAACTTACGGGGATACATTATTTTGGCGACGGTTTTTATTTTAACGTCAACTGCCGTTCGGGGGAATGACTTGTTTCAAAAGGCAAATGAAGCGTATAATCAGAAAGATTACGTCAATGCCATTCAGCAATACGAAGCATTGGTGAAAGAGGGATATGAAGACGGCATGTTATATTATAACTTGGGAAACGCCTGTTACAAAAACAATCAATTGGCGAAGTCCCTGCTCTGGTATGAGCGCGCTTTACGGCTGAATCCCAACAATGAAGATATTAAACACAATATAGCCTTCGTGAATCAGCAAACGATTGATAAGATAGAAGTTCAACCGGAGTTTTTCTTGAAGACATGGTTTTCTGCTGTCAGGGATTTATTCACGGTTCAGATGTGGGCAATTATTTCTATTGTCTTTGTTGTTATTGGATGTATTTGTATTGTGCTGTTGTTACTTCTTTCGTCCCCGCGGCGACGGGTAAGTTTGTTTATTAGCGCCTGTATTGTATTTGTTATGGCGATTTTGGGTATTACGTTTGCGTGTTTGCAGAAGAGCAACGTTAACCGAACAGACGAAGCCATCATTATGCAAAAAATCATCACCGTAAAAAGCACGCCCGACATGTCCGGCACAGACCTCTTTACCGTCCACGAAGGAATTAAGATTCTAATCACCGACAAAGCCGGGAATTGGATTGAAGTCCGCTTCTCCAACGGAAACAAAGGCTGGATAAAAGAAGACGCCGTCGAAATAATCTGAAAAAGCTGCAAGGGACAAGGGAAGACAGGCAACAGGCAGCAAGCAACAGGCAACAGGCAGGCAAGCCA
>JAISDH010000335.1 GCA_031264975.1 Bacteroidales bacterium | reverse complement strand
GTATACTTTACTGCGAGAAAGTCAATAAATATAGATATTCAGGTCAATGAAGGGCAGAAATATTATTTTCGCAATATCACATGGGTTGGAAATTCCAAATACAGTTCGGAAATATTGGGACAGGTGCTGAATATTAAGAGAGGAGACGTTTATAATACAACCCTCCTAGAAACAAACCTGAATATGAGTCCGGATAATATAGACGTCAGTTCATTATATTTGGACGATGGATATTTGTTTTTTTATGCCCTACCCATAGAAATCAATGTGGAAAAAGATTCTGTAGATATAGAAATCCGCATTAGGGAAGGTTCGCAGGCAACCATTAATAAAGTAACCGTATCAGGAAATACGCGTACTTCGGATAATGTTATTTTACGTGAACTTGTTACCATGCCGGGCAGGAAATTTAGCCGTTCGGATATTATACGTTCTCAGCGGCAGTTATTGCAATTCGGATTTTTTAATCAGGAAAAAATGAATGTAATACCAACCGCAGACGAAAAAACAGGAACGGTCAATTTGGAATATGTGGTAGAAGAATCTTCATCCGACCAGTTGCAACTTTCAGTAGGTTGGGGAGCCAATTTATTTTATGGACAGATTGGGTTTGCGTTTAATAATTTTTCGGCAAGAAAGTTCTTTCAGAAAGGAGCCTGGACGCCTGTCCCAAGCGGGGACGGACAAAGACTTGCTTTTAATGTACAGGTATATTCTAATGCTTATCAATACTACAGCGCGTCTTTTACCGAACCTTGGTTGGGAGGGAAAAAGCCCATTGCCTTAACCGTGGGCGTCTCTCATTCTTTGGACGCCAACAGCAGAGCCAAAACAGATGTTAACTATTATAAGTTGCAGGTTACAAATGTGAGTGTGGGCATTTCAAATCGCTTGAAAGTGCCGGATGATTATTTTTACATGTCCAACATGCTTACTTATCGCTATTATGATGCAAGAAATTATACAACATTCATTTTGCCTACCGGTATTTCACACAGCATCAGTTATACTTTTTCATTGGGAAGAAATTCCACCGATGCGGCTATTTATCCCCGTACAGGGTCGGATATGATATTCAGCGTGCAACTAACGCCGCCCTATTCCCTGTTGAATAATAAAAACTATGAAGACCTGTCGCTAAAGGAACGTTATAAATGGCTGGAATATCATAAGTGGAAAATAAACATAAGCCAATACATAAACATTGTAGAGAATTTGGTGTTAAACATAAGAGCAAGATTTGGGTTCTTGGGGATGTATAATTCGAAAGTAGGAGCGTCTCCTTTTGAACGGTTTTATATGGGGGGAAGTGGTTTAACGTCTACCTATATGATAGATGCACGGGAAATTGTCAGCATGCGCGGATATACGGACGAATCCATTACGCCGGAAAACGGCGGTACGGTTTTTCAAAAGATGACCTTTGAATTGCGCTATCCGATAACGCTAAATCCTAATGCTACTATTTTCTTGCTCACCTTTTTGGAAGCCGGAAATAACTGGAAAGATATGAAAACATATAAGCCTTTTGAAATGTATCGGGCTGCGGGCGTTGGCGTTCGCGTATATTTACCCATGTTTGGTTTGTTGGGCTTGGATTGGGGATATGGATTTGACGCTATTCCGGGAAATCCAAACGCACATAAATCGCAATTTCATTTTTCTATAGGGCAATCAATCGAATAATCACTTTATAATTAATATAATCATGAGGAAAACTTTTTTAACAGTATTAGTACTTTTTGTATTTTCAATTTCATTATTTGGGCAAAAATATGCCTATATCGACTCTGAGTACATCTTAAACAGTATGCCGAGTTATGTAGAAGCGCAAGCGGAATTAGACCGACTGTCTGTAGAATGGCAGAAAGAAATTGAAGCCAAGTTCAAAAAAATTGACGATATGTATCGTAAATATCAGCAAGAGGCGGTTATCCTTCCGGACGAAACGAAGGTAAAGCGTCAAAATGAAATCATTGCTGCCGAAAATGATGCAAAAGAACTACAAAAGAAACGTTTCGGAACAGACGGCGACTTGTTTAAAAAACGGGAAGAACTAATGAAACCTATTCAAGACAGGGTTTTTACGGCAATAGAAGAATATGCCCGTGAAAAATCTTACGCTTTTGTTTTTGATAAGGCAGGAGTTATGACCATTGTTTATGCAGACAGCAAATTCGATATCAATAGCGAAATCCTGACAAAACTTGGAGTTGTAGGAAGAAAATAATCCGCTCCACGTTGAAATAAAGGGCGAAAGGGCGAAAGGGCAAAAGGACGAAAGGACGAAAGGAATAGGCAACATGCAACATGCAGCAAGCAACAAGCAGCAAGCAGCAAGCAGCAAGGTATTTTGTAAGTGTTTTGTGCTTGGTTTTGCAGGGCGGGAGCTTTGCTTTTAATTTGGGCGTAGCGTCTACGGCAATGACATCAAATTAAGCCATAAAAAGCTCTGAAAAAGCGACGTCAATAGCAGTTGATTACGCTCTTTCAGAGCTTTTTACGCTTTCCGCGACCATAACTTGGCGTTGCACCTACGTTATTGATTATTGGGCTTTCAGCCATTAACTTGACGACATTAGTCGCCAGACCAATGTTATTGAGTTAAGGAACGCCGGAAGGCGTTTAATATGCCTAACCCCGAGCTGCGCTCCGCTTGCTCGGGGTAGAAATGCGTTTTCTTTATCGGAACTGCGAAGTACTTCAACTCCATTATTTCCCTCCTGTTTCCCGCTCATCCTTTAATCCTGTGAATCTTGATTCAGACAGAAAAGGGCGAAGAGACAAAAAGGACAAAAGAACAAACATGAATCATTGACCACTTTCATATAACTTCAAATCTATCTACTATGCTGTACGCGATCTATTTTTACGCATTTCCCGTTAGGGAAACCATATCAATAGAAAAACGCGTATCGCCTCTCTCCTCTTCCCCGTAGGGGAAGCATATCAATGGAAAAGAGATGAATGCCCTAACGGGCAATAAAGCGGTTCTGTATATCTTCCGTTCTATTGATATAAATGCCCTAACGGGCAATACTCAAAAACCAGACCGCACAAAGTATAACAACAAATCACTTGCAAGTCTGTAAAAGTTATTTCCTTTTTGCATTTATCGTAGATTAATGGGCGACTAATCATTATCCATTCATTAATCATTATAAAAAAAAGGCTACTCCTTTTTTACAGAGTAGCCCAAATCAAACATGTTTTTAAATATAAAAACACAAAACAACAATGAAAATTCTTTAAACCGAGTTCGCAAGTTCTGCGTAAGCTATTATCTTATACAGAACTTCACTCACTCGTCTATTAATCATTAACAACTAATCGTTAATCACTAATCATCATGCGTTTAACAATCCGTTGACCTTTATATTCTATCGAATAGAAGTAAATACCGGCGGCGAAAGTGCTTGTGTTTAGTTCAAGGCTTTGTTTGCCGCTTGGCGTTTCTATGGTTTTAGAATATAATAACTGCCCGCTAACGCTGTGTACATGGAAAACAACCGTTCCTGCTTCCGGTATGCCGTAGTTGATACGCGTACTGCTGTTGGCAGGGTTGGGGATGTTTTGACTCAAGGTAAACATACTGCTTTTTCCTGATACTATACCTGTACCGTTTACATAATTCGTTCTTCTTGGAATTAATACGGTATCGTCTTCGGGATAG
>JAISDH010000319.1 GCA_031264975.1 Bacteroidales bacterium | reverse complement strand
CATGATTTACGCGAATCACAATAAAATGTAAAAAAACAAGTTAAAACAATGTAATATATTTATCTTAATTTTAATATGAGTATAAGAAGAATAGTTGTCTTTATCATCATTTTATCGCCTGTGTTTGTATATGCCCAATCAAGTGTAGCTGTTGGGAGGTGGAAAACGTATTTTAATTATTCAGCTGGTTGTGATGTGGACAGAATTGATAATAATCTTTACTATGCCTCACAAAGCAGCGTTGTGAGTATCAATCTAAATGATAATTCCATTCGTTATATCGACAAAGTGGAAGGGTTGAGCGATGTAGGCATACAATGTATGAGGGCAAATCAAACGACGAAAACAGTTATTATTTGCTATAATAATTCCAATATCGACCTTTACCAAAATGGACGCGTTTCAAATATCCCCTATCTTTTCGATAAGCAAGTAACAGGAGATAAGACGATTTATAGTATTTTCCCTTATGACAATTACGCTTATTTGGCATGTGGATTTGGAATTATGGTTTTGGATTTGAAGAAGAAAAATGTTGTTGATTCCTGGTTTTTCCGTCAAAACAGCCGGAACTATCCGGTCAAAGATTTGCTCATTGACAAAGACGGAACAATATATGCCGCAACAGACCATGCGCTTTTTAAAAATAAACTCGGAAACCAAAACATAAAAGATTTCGGAACATGGGAACAGGTTACAAATATCAACACGCCTAATAACGATTGTTTTAAACAGTTGGCTTTGTTGGGCGAGCATTTATATTTGATGAAAGCCGACACGCAAACAATTGTCATTGATTCAATCGGCGTTCATCAGCAGGAGAATTTCATTTATTCCTGTAAGAATAACGTATGGGAAAAAGATACTTCCTTCAATTTCAATGAACATGACACAAATTATACCTATCAGTTTATACGTTCTTCTTTGGGGAAATTAATTGTTGGAACCAATACGGGCGTAAAATGTTATGCCGTCAATTCCGCTTCCAATGAAGTTTATACGGACAATCTATACTATAAATGCGGAGACCCTGTTACCGCCATTTGTGGCGAGCAGAATAAATTGTATGTTGTTTTACAGGGAAGTGGTATTTTTGAAGGACGTCTTGGGGAAATATACTATTATAATATAACCGGACCTTCACAGGGCGCCGTTTCCGGTATGATATGGAAAAATTCAAAACTTATAGCAACGCATACTATTATAAACGGTTGGGTTCCAAGTTGGGATTTGGGTCGCATCAGTATTTTGGAAAAAGGGGAATGGGTTACGCTTTATCCTTTTATAAGCGGGGATAATATTCATGACCTTATTGGCGTCGCCATATCTCCTGCTGATAATGCCGTTGCATTTGTAACCTCATTCGTTCAGGGAATGATTGAATATAACAATACCTCGCTTGTTCGACATTTCGATAATCAAAATTCCTCTTTAGACCTTATGACAGGGGGAACTACCCGAACAGTATCTCCTGTTTTTGACAAAAATAACAACTTGTGGCTTGGAAATTGGGGAGTAAGCAGACCTCTTGTTGTTCGTATGGCAAATGAGAAATGGCGTTCTTTTCCGGTTCCTTTTGGAGGCATACAGGATGTTGATAAGATATTTATCGACAGTCGAAATACTTTGTGGTTAATCTGTGAACGGGAAAGAAGACTAATCATTTTCAATCCTAACGGCACGCCCGACAATACAGCCGACGACCAATGGGTAAATTTGAATTTATCTCTTCCGGAAGAAAAAGGCTCTTTTAGCGCTGTCTATTCCGTTACAGAAGATAAAGAAGGTAGAGTTTGGATTGGGACGGACAAAGGAGTAAGGGTATATCAGAATCCGGCTCAATTATTTGAAAATCAAAATATGCTTCCTGAAGCTATTTATGTTACAAAAGACAGCCTTACCGAATTTGTATTGAACTTTGAGGCTATTAAATGTATCAAAGTGGACGGCGGGAATCGGAAATGGATAGGTACGGGCAATGGGGGCGTTTTTTTATTGTCTGCTGACGGAAAAGAAGAACTTTTTCATTTTACAACAGCAAACAGTCCGCTTCCGTCCGATATTATATTGAGTATCGAAATTGACGGAGAAACAGGCGAAGTTTATTTCGGCACAGACAGAGGACTTATTTCTTTCCGTTATACGGCAACAGACGGAAAAGAAAAATATGACGAACTAAAAATATTCCCCAATCCTGTAAAAGAAGATTTTAATGGATATATCAGTATTTCGGGGCTAAAGGAACTGTCGGAAGTAAAAATTACAGACGCATACGGTGGACTTGTCTATAGAACGACCTCAAATGGAGGAACTGCCGTATGGGACGGCAAACGTTTTAACGGACAAAAGGCTTCGACAGGCGTATATTTTGTTTTTGTCAGCGACGAATCAGGCAAGGAACGGAAAGCAGGTAAAATTTTATTTATCAAATAAGTAGAAATGAATATACGTATAGAAAAAGATACAATGGGAGACGTGGAAGTTCCCGCTCACGTTTATTGGGGAGCGCAAACGCAACGTTCTTTAAACAACTTTAAAATCGGAGAACTCCAAATTCCCAAAGAGATTATTCACAGTTTGGCTATTGTAAAAAAGGCGGCGGCTTTTGCCAATTGCGAACTCAATGTTTTAGCATCCGACAAGAAAGAACTCATCGCTCAGGTATGCGATGAAATTATTGAAGGAAAATTAGATGATTCATTTCCGCTCATTGTGTGGCAAACAGGCTCCGGAACGCAAACCAATATGAACGTCAATGAGGTTATTTCCAACAGGGCAGAGTTAATCAATGGCGGAAAACTAACCGACGACCCCAAATTCATTTCTCCTAACGACGACGTCAATAAATCTCAATCTACCAATGACGTATTTCCCACCGCAATGAGGATAGCCGCTTATTTGCTGATTGTTGATAAAATACTTCCCGCTTTGGAGGCTTTACAATACAGTTTTGAACAAAAAGCGTCCGCGTTTCATGCGATTATAAAAATAGGCAGAACACATTTAATGGACGCAACCCCCATGCGATTAGGCGATGAATTTCTAACCTTTGCCTCGCAGATAAAATTTGGCAATAGCGCCTTGAAAAATTCTTTATTCCATCTATCCCAATTACCCATAGGCGGCACTGCGGTAGGAACAGGCTTGAACACGCCTCCCAATTATACAAAGACAGTCGTCCATTATATTAATCTCTTTACGCAACAAACCTTTTACGCCGCCGAAAACAAATTTGAAGCAATGGCGTCTCACGATGCTTTTGTTGAAACAAGTAATGCGTTAAAGCAATTGGCTATCAGTATCACGAAAATTGCAAATGACATTCGATTATCAGGTTCAGGACCTCGTAGCGGATTGGCTGAAATTAATATCCCTCAAAATGAGCCGGGTTCTTCCATTATGCCCGGCAAAGTAAACCCCACTCAATGCGAAGCCATGACAATGGTTTGCGCCCAAGTAATCGGTAACGATGCAACGATTGGTTTTGCGGCGCTACAGGGACATTTTCAACTAAATACTTTTATGCCGGTAATTGCCTACAATATCGTCATGTCTATCAAATTACTGACTGAAGCATGCGATTCTTTCAGAATACACTGCATAGAAGGAATTACGCCCAATGAAGAAAATATCGCAAAACATCTAAACAATTCGCTGATGCTTGTTACCGCTTTAAATCCTCATATCGGCTATTATAATGCCGCCAAAATAGCACAACATGCCTATACAAGGAATATTACATTGAAAGAAGCGGCTCTTGAATTGAAATTAGTCTCCGAAAAAGATTTCGATACCTGGGTAAAACCGGAAGAAATGATATAAATTTTTCGATTATTCCTTTTCTTGCCGATTTTTTTATTCCCGTTAGGAAATATCTCTCGGTAGAATACAAAATATCACGATATATCTGCATTCCGCAGGAATTGACGACGCAGGGTGCTGTCCAATGCCGTCAACTTAAGCAATGCCGGAAGGCATTCAACGTGGGTAACTCCGTGCAAGCGGAACGCAGCTTGGAGTAGAAATAGGTCTTCTCTATCAGAACTGCAAAGTTGTTCAACTCCATTCGGAGTTGAGAAGGAGAGATATAGGGGGGAGTTTGTCAGCGTTTTTCTTCTGGATTGCTTCACTGCGTTCGCAATGACGGTCGAGTGTATGACAACGACATTAACCGGCCCGTCATTGCAAGGCAGGAAGCAATCCAATACGAAAGAGCTTGTCAGTCCGTCATTGCGAGGAACGAAGCAATCCAGTACGTTCTGTCCCTGAGCTGCGCCTCCGGCTTACACGGGGTTATCCATATTTGACGCCTTCCGGCGTCTGAAATACAAAGACGCTAATGGTTTTGTTTTTTTTATGGACTTTTCGGTTTAAGTTGACGGCATTGGGCAACGCGCTATGTCGGAAACGTCTCCCCGCCATTATTAAGTCCCAATGGAGTGTAATACATTTCAGTTCATTTGATTACGCCCTTACAGGGCTTGGTAAATATTGTGTGCATTCTGTTCGTAGGGCGTTGCCCTACGCTGTTGATTACGCTCTTTCAGAGCTTTTTATGCCTTCCGACCATAGCTTGGTCTTGCATCTACTTGCATGTAAAGTGGAAGTTTTGCTTTTAATCAGACGTCGCTTGGGGGGGGGGGGAGTGGCAACAAGATGTAGATAATGAAATAGGAATAAATTTGTTTTTTATATCAAAAAAATTATACCTTTGCAAAACAAATTTTAATACAAATGTTTATTCAGAACATAACAAGATATATTGTAGAAAAGCTTACTATATTACAATGCTTTACAATATTTGTAGCGTTTTTTGTTGTGCCTTATCTGCATAGATGTTTTTATTCATTGACCCAAATGTTTTGCAAAATTCCCTGCAAGAAAGTGATTAGGGCTGCGAAACAGAACATCTGGGTCTTATGCAAAAACAACTTTGAGGAGCATACACCACATAGTTGTTATGATTTCTCTTGTGGGCATAAGCAACAAGAGAATGTTTTATTAATATCAAACTGCGATAAGAAAAAAGCAGGGAGATAAAAAATAATTAATTGGAATGCTGGGAGAACAGAATATAGATGATAAAAAAAATTATATAAAGACATGGTATATTTATTAGGACTTGCCCTCATGGTGATTTTGGGTATTATTGTATTTTTGATATTTAAAAATGTTGTTGAAGATATGCATCTTTTTTATAGGAAAATGATATATCTGCATCATGGAGTTTTTCTTATGTGGTTGGTTTCAATGACTGTTTACGCTGTGATTTCAAAATATTGCGACGCTATGCTTGATACAAAACTTCCATTTTTCGGATTAGATGTTCACTCCTTTTTCTCAGTTACATTTATGCTACCTGTTATGCTAACGGCGACTATTTTATTATGTCTTAAAGTACATATAAGAAGAAAAAACAAATCAGAAAACGGAATGTCCAATTTATCGTAATCTATGTGTGTGTTAGTAAAACGAATATCTTGCTGTAACTTATGAATGAAGGTATTTGTTTTATTGTTTTTCAAAAAACATATTTCTCTTGCTCCCTAAAGCTGTTTTGTTGAAAAACAAATGTGACAAAGCATGTTCGTTTTTTTATGATTTAAATGATTCATATCATACAAATCATGATAAATATGAATAGCAGAAACACTACATCCAAGTTAGGAGAAAGCATTCAATCCGTTTGTTTCCATATTGTTATTTATCTTGCTTTTCTTTTGCGGAGGATTTTGTTTTTTAGAAGATTGAAACGAAATTTTTTGTACTTTTGCAAACTCATATATTTAAGGTAAAATCATAAGGATTATTTAATGAAACAATCTAAAATCAATTTCTATCATTCTCTTCCTGACGAAGAAAAACTAATACTAAAATTAGCTGCGTTCAAAGCCGTCAACATCGCGCCATACCAAGTCCAGGAACTATCAACCTCGTCTAAAATAAAAACGCAAAAACAGATAAAAGCCACTTTAGACGCCGCTATTACATATAATTTATTCTCCCCTTCACCCAAGTGGGAGAAAAACTATACTGTTGAACTTGATTTCATGGTGTATATCTATCCCGAATTAGCGGGGTTTGAACATCAATGGAAAGCAATAAAAGGAAAGAATACTTACTTTTATTATAATTTGTCTGAGATTGAAGAAATTCGTAACTGTCTCTACACGCTCCTGTTCTGCAAACAGGAATATAAAGACTATGAAAAACACTGTGTATCTTATCCGACAGACTTCAAATTAAAATTTTACAGCCAATTAATCAGAGATGAAAGATACGAAAAATGTTTATCCCTTATAGACCGTTCGTTAATAGAAGGCGCAGTAAAATATTCGCTAAATACAGCCGTATTTAATGTGGATTCTCTTCCCGAAACATATCGTTTCATTCAACAGCTTGAACTTTCCTTGAAATACGACGGACTTGTTGCGTTTTCCGACATTTTATCCATCGTTGATTTCTTTTCCGGACGCTTCAAAGAAATGAATATGGAAAATCCGAACACGTATGATTTATTCTTCAAAGCAATAGCAGAACTTGTTGCCGGAAATAAATCTGAAGCCTTTGCTTGGTTTGAAAAAGGATTGAAAATTCAGCGTCAGACAGAGAGAGGCGTTCCGCTTCCTACACTACCGTATTTTGCCTTTTATTATCTTGTGCTGCTTTTAAATATGGATACCAAAGGAACGTCCCTCCTGCAGAAAATAAGCCAATGGATAGAAAAAACAGCCGCAAACGGTTCGGCATTGTTGCTTTTGTTTGAAGCAGTTCTCAACAATGCGTTGAATAAGAAAGAAGCGGTATCTAAAAATATATTCATTCTTAACACGAATATTAAAAGTAAAGAAGTAAACATGGTTTCTGTCTTGAGCCTTTTATCTCTCTATATGGTAGGGGAAAAACTCGAAGATTCCTGTTCGGAAGCCGTTTTCAAGATTGCAGAAAAAGCCTATCTTTCCGGTTATATCCTGTTGGCATACGAAGCGGCTTATATTGCAAAGTGTTGGTTTGAAGATGAACAGACGAAAGCATTGTTTCATAAAATTGCCGATAAACTTTCGTATCAGCCGGTCTTGTCGCAACTGTCTCGGCAGGAAGAATGGGAAAAATCGCTGAACATGTTGCTGGGGTTAAAATCCCCGAATCAGAAAATTCCCGACGGCGAAAGCAAATCGCGTATCGTCTATTACTTCAATCCCAATCAGAACCGCATTCAGCCCGTATTACAGACCCGACAGGTAAAAGGCTGGTCGGTTGGCAGAAATATCGCCTTGAAAAGTTTTTTTGAAGGAAAAACACAGGGAATGACGAATCAGGACATGAAGATATCCAAGACAATCAAATATTACAGAAGTTATTATGGCGATGATAGCTACGAATTTTCTCAGGAAGTTTTTCCCGCTTTGGTGGCGCATCCTTACCTTTTTTTAGCCAACAGTCAGGATGTTCCCGTTGAATTTGTCGCCGCGCAACCCATTATTACCGTAACCAAATCGAATAAAGGATACGTCCTTTCTTCCGATATAAAAGATGCTTCCGATAAAATAATCCTGCAAAAAGAAACAAATACCCGTTATAATATCTATGAACTAAGCTTGCAGCAAATACAGATTTTACAGATTATCAACGGACAGAAAATTGTCGTTCCCGTAGCCGGAAAAGAAAAATTAATCGCCCTTTTGGGAACTTTCAGCGCTCAGGGAATGAATGTTCATTCCGATTTGCTTGCCACAGAAAGCGCACAAACAATGGTCAAAGAAGTGTCAACCGATTCACGCGTCCGCGTACAACTCCTGCCTCTCGGCGACGGCTTGAAAGCCGAATTGTTTGTCAAACCTTTCGGAACGCATCCGCCGTATTGCAAACCGGGAAAAGGAGGGAAAATATTAATTTCTAATGAAAAAAATACACAACTGCAAGTAAAGCGAAACCTGAAAACAGAAGCGGACAACGAAACCTTATTGTTGAATGAAATCCAAAGTCTGGAAAGCCTTACGATTACAAACGACCTGATTGCTTTTGACGACCCCCTGGACTCTCTCCATTTGCTGGATATTTTGGCTACACATACCAATGAATGCGTTGTGGAATGGCCGGAAGGCGAACGTTATAAAATACGGGGTACCGCCAATTTCAAACATTTGCATTTGAACCTGAAAAGCGGCATGAATTGGTTTGAATTGCAGGGCGAACTTAAAATAGATGAAGATACGGTACTTTCGTTGCAACAGTTGCTCTCTCTGACGGCTCAGGGACACAATCGTTTTATCGAATTAAGTCCCGGCGAATTTATTGCCTTGAGCAAGGAATTAAAAAAACAGTTGGACGCCTTACGCTTATACACAACGACTTCTAAAGATGAAGTTCGTTTGAATAAATTTGCGTCGGTAGCTTTAGATGATTTCTTTGAAAACATCGAAGACTTGAAAGCCGATAAAGCATGGAAACAATTTCAGGAACGCCTCAACAACAACTTGGGCGAAACCGTAATCCCTGACGCTTTGCAGGCAGAACTGCGTAATTACCAGGAAGACGGCTTTCGCTGGATGGCTCGCTTGGCGGAATGGGAAGGAGGCGCTTGTCTGGCAGATGATATGGGTTTAGGAAAAACGATACAAACGCTGGCTTTACTTTTGCATCGCACCGCCGCTGGTCCCGCGTTGGTTGTTTGTCCGGTTTCGGTTATTGGAAATTGGATAAGCGAAGCCGCCCGTTTTGCCCCGACTTTGCACGTCAAGACATTGGGTAACACTACGCACAGCCGACAGGAAGTTATCCGCACGCTCGAAGCCGGCGACCTTTTGCTAACGTCTTACGGTTTGCTTCAATCGGAAGAAAAACTGTTTTCAGAACCATCTTTTGCCACCGTTGTACTTGATGAAGCCCACGCCATTAAAAACTATGCAACCAAAACATCCAAAGCCAGTATGCAATTGAAAGCAGCCTTTCGGATTGTGCTTACCGGTACGCCCGTACAAAACCACCTGGGCGAAGTATGGAACCTGTTCAACTTCACGAATCCCGGATTATTAGGCAGTTTGCAACATTTCACCGACACGTTCATCAAGTCGGATGATGAAAAGGCGCGCAAATATCTGAAAAAATTAATCACGCCGTTTATTCT
>JAISDH010000297.1 GCA_031264975.1 Bacteroidales bacterium | reverse complement strand
AAATTCAATGCTGTTTAATATCGTAATAATATGGTTGATACCATTGTGAGAACCGCCTGTTCCTTTGGGTTTCAGTCGCAGGACGCCTAATGGCAAATCTTTGTCATCTACAACAATCAGGATATTCTCAAGCGGGATATTATGCTTTTCCATGTGATAACGAACTGCTTTACCGCTTAAATTCATGTATGTTGTCGGTTTTGCCAGAATGATGGTTCTTCCTTTGAAATTGAATTTACAGGTATGTGCGTATCTGTCGGGTTGAAACGAAACTTTGTTTAGATAAGCAATATAATCCACTACTTCAAATCCAATATTATGTCGAGAACCTTCATATTCTCTGCCTGCATTTCCCAGTCCGATAACAAGGTATTTCATATCAAAGTCATTGTTGGATATACTGTTTGACGTCTTCGATGATTTTTTGCGCCAGATTATCTGCCGCAACTTTTGAATTACTTTCTGCATAAATACGTATGATTGGTTCGGTATTGGATTTGCGTAAATGTACCCATTGATTGCCAAAATCAATGCGGACGCCGTCTATATCTATTATATTATATTGTCCGTAAAGTTCTTTAATAGATGAAAATATGCGGTCAATATCTATGTTTGTATCCAGTTCGAGTTTGTTTTTGGAGATATGAAGGTCGGGATATTTGTTTCGCAATTGGGAAACAGTCAAACCGCTTTTTGCTAAATAAGTCAAAAATAAAGCAATTCCAACCAGGGCGTCTCTTCCGTAATGAAGTTGGGGATAAATAACGCCTCCATTGCCTTCTCCGCCAATTACGGCATTTACTTTTTTCATCATTTCCACCACATTTACTTCTCCAACGGCAGACGCATAATATTGAACGCCGTGCTGTTGAGATACAATTTTGAGCGCTTGAGAAGAGGATAAATTCGATACCGTATTTCCTTTTGTTTGTTGTAAAATATAGTCGGAAACAGCGACAAGGGTATATTCTTCTCCGAATGCTGTTCCATTTTCCTGCATGACAGCCAAACGGTCAACGTCAGGGTCAACGGCAAAACCGATGTCCGACCGGCTTTGTTTTATGAAAGAAGACAGTTCCGTAAGATGTTCAGGCAAAGGTTCCGGATTGTGCGGAAATTTCCCGTCAGGTTCACAATGCAGACAATGAATATCGTCAACGCCCAAAGCCTCCAGCAGTTTAGGAATGGCGATTCCTCCTGTGGAATTTACGCAATCAATAGCCACTTTGAAACGTGCCTGTTTAATGGCTGCAACATCTACCGTATCAAGTTGTATTACTGCTTTAATATGACGGTCAATAGCATTATCAACCGTTGTATAATTCCCCAACATGCTTATTTCAGAGAATGAAAAGGAATCATTTTCCGCCAACTGCAAAACCGATTCCCCATCGGCGGCAGAGAAAAACTCTCCCTTTGCGTTGAGCAGTTTTAAAGCATTCCATTGAGCGGGGTTGTGGCTGGCAGTGATAATAATACCTCCGTCTGCCTGTTGAAAAACGACTTCCATTTCCACAGTAGGAGTGGTCGATAATCCTATATCAATAACGTCGACGCCTACGCTCATTAGAGTTCCGCTTATCAGATTGCGCACCATTTCTCCTGATGTTCGGGCGTCGCGACCAATAACAACGCGTAACTGTTTTTTTCCACTTTTCCTGTAAAGTACTTCCGCGTATGCAACTGTAAATTTCACAATGTCAATCGGCGTAAGGTTATTTCCTGCTGACCCGCCGATAGTGCCTCGTATTCCCGATATTGATTTTATTAATGACATGTATGTTTGATTAAATCATATTATTGCTGATTTTCTATGCTCTATAAAATTAGATTTCATATAGAAATGTTGCAATAAATCGTTTACCCCTTATTTCTTCCCTTGATTAGCCACTTCGTCCATTAATTTTTTAAGCGTTTCTTCGTCCGCAAGGAAATAATCCTTTATAAGGTTTAGCGTATCATCAAATTCAAACACGTATGGTATTCCTGTTGGGATATTTAGTTGGACGATAGCATTGTCATCCATTTTTTTTAGATATTTTACAATGGCGCGTAAACTATTGCCGTGCGCAGAGATAATGATTTCCTTATGTTCAATAAGTTTTGATTGGATATTGTTTTCCCAATAGGGAATGATTCTGTTGATTGTATCCAATAGCGATTCTGTGCCGGGCGTTGCAGCGATATCATCAATTCCCTGGTAACGAATATTATATTTAGGATGACGGACATCGGTCAAATCTAATTGAGGCGGGCGAATATCATAACTTCTTCTCCAAATTAACACCTGTTCTTCTCCATATTTTTCAACCATTTCCCGTTTATTCAAACCTTGTAATTTCCCATAATGTTTCTCATTAAGTCTCCATGACTTTTCAACGGGAATCCAGAGTAAATTCATTTTGTCCAGTGCAATATCCAATGTTTTTATGGCTCTTTTCAGAAAGGATGTATAGGCATATTTGAAAACAAAACCCTGTTCTTCCATTTTTCTTCCTGCATTTCGAGCTTCTTGCATTCCTTTTTCCGACAAATCAACGTCTGTCCACCCTGTAAAACGATTTTCTTTATTCCAAACACTTTCTCCGTGACGAATTAAAACTAATTTGTACATGTATTTTTATTTTATCGTATAATTATTTCTGTTATAATTTCTTTACCTGCTTTTTCATTGATTTTGGCGATGATGTCAGATTTTAGCATTTTCAGTTCATTTTTCACAATCGGGGAACTTATATATACGATTAATCGTTTGTTGTCCAGTTCCACTTTTTTTGTAGACAGGGCGATCATCTTTCCAAGAGTTTCGTTCCATATTGTTGCGATTCGCATACGCGTATACCCCTCTTTCAACTGATATTTCTTCAAAAACTCATCAATTGCTTCGTTTATCTGATATTCTTTCTGATTCATAAAATACTGACCCATTGCTTATTTTTTATCTTTCTCTATGAAGTTATTCCTGGCGGCAAATGTACCATTTTTTTATATATAAAGACGGGTATCAATTAAGAAAAGGTTTATATGGTACTATTTTTCCGACTTCAACGATATGATACACCTTTCCACAGAGGTCTAAAAACATGTCGCGGACATGTTTTTAGACCTCCGCGACATGTTTTTAGATGTCCGCGACATGTTTATAATATGTCCGCGACATGTTTTTAGATGTCCGCGACATGTTTTTAGATGTCCGCGACATG
>JAISDH010000251.1 GCA_031264975.1 Bacteroidales bacterium | reverse complement strand
TCTTCATCTAATTTATCCTTGTATTGTTCTATCTGTGTCTTGAAACGCTTTTCTTCTTCTTTGGCTATCTCATTATTAATCTTTTTGAGTGTTGCCGCGTCATCTTTGTATTTCTCCTGTAACTTTTGCAGATATTCTATATACGTATTGCCATCTTCTAATAACTTTTTGAAAGCCTCATTTGCGCCCTCGTTTTTAGTTTTATCAGGGGAATTTGTCCAGTTGTAGAAATCTTCATATTCCTTTTTTATCTTCTCCAACTTTTGCATAAACAGTTCTTTCTTTAGTTCTTCTCCGGTTATTTTTCTTTTCTCTGCTTCTAATTTTTTTATCTCAGCGTCTAATTTTTTGTATCCGGCGTTAGTGGTTGCTGTATTATTTAATTGCTCTTGCTTTTCTGTAATCAACTTATCATAATAAGCTATAGTTCCTTCGATTACATTTTCCGCCGCCGTTACGCCACTTTCTGCTAATGCTTTTTGTGCCTCTTTTGCCGCTTTTGTTTCGTATTCATATAATTTATCGATTTCTTTTTCCAGTTTTTTGATTTCAGTTTCGGCTTTAGTTATAGTATTGTTGCTATATGTCAGTTCCCCATTCACATATATACCTTGTTTTCTTGCATCATCTAATTTTAAATCTTGTTTCCGGAGTTTCTCTATTTCGTTCTCTCTTTTTAGCTCCTGTTCTGTAAGTTGTGAGTATAGTTCTTCTGCCTTTTTTTGTGCCGCCGTTGCTCTTGCTTTTTGTTTGATAGATTCTATAAATTTAGCAGTATTGTTGACTAACAAATTTTCCGCATCTGAAACACTTCTAATAGAAGCTCCTAACTCTTCAAAATCTTTCTTATGGTCTTTGATGAATTTATTTTTTTCAGTTATACTGTCTCCTAAATTTTTCCATGCTTTGGATAATCTATCAATCGATTCTAAAGGTTTAGCGGCTGCTTCTATTATTGATTTATTAAATTCTTCTTGTGCCTTTTTTGCCTCTCTCATTTTGGAGATTCCACTTGATATGATATAGATTAGCATACCTATAGCCGCTATGATTATTCCGATACCACTTGTAGCAAACACTTTTGATAAAGCAATATTTACTTTAAGCTGCGTATTGAGAAAAGCCACTGATTTTGCCCATATATCCTTAGCTTTTGCAACTAATAACGTCCTGAATGCGCCTTCTTTGAGTAATGTCTGTTGTACTTGCTGCAATCCAATTGTTATTGCCATAGCGGATTGCACCTTCATCATCACTTTTTGCAAGTCTTCATTCTTTGAACCGAACAATCCCATAGCTCCTTGTGCTGCCGTAAACGCTCCGGTTACGCCTGTAATACCGCTTGTAAACCCCTGAAACATCCCTTTCGTGCTGGTCAATACTTTTGTTTGCTGGTTTACTTTTGCCATTTCCGATTGTAGCCTTACAAGTTCTGCATTTAACTGCCTGTATTGGTCGGTATCTTTTCCCCCTTCCAATGAAAGTTTCGTCATTGCATCTCTTGTTAGCCGAACCAGTGTTGCCAACCTTTCATTAGTTGTAGCGTTTCTTTCCATCTCGGCATTCATTTCCAGCAATGACTGTTTTTCAGCATCTAAACTTCCCTTTATAGATTTTAGTTCCTTATCTAATTTTTCTAAGTTTTCAACATCACCACCTTTAGATTGAATAGTCTTATCCAGCGTAAATAACTTCATAGTAAGCTCACCTACCGCTTTTTCTTGAATCCTTAGATTTTCTGCAGATATTATTCCATCTCCAATTGACTTTCCAACATTCGCTTTCATTTGTTCGAGAATAGATTTTTCCTTTTCTAATTCAGCAGTCAATGCCTTATGATTTTCAAGCGTATTACCCTTATATCCAAAGTCATCAAAAGACTTTTGCGCATTTTTAAGTTCTTTCTCAAGTTCTTTTATCACTTGTTTTTGAATATTGATATTCTCTTTACTTATCAAAAAAGCGCTATCAAGTGGTCGCCCTATGTTATTTACAAAACTTGAAAGATTCTTTATATTGTTTTTCGTTTGTTCTACAACACTATGAGAATTAATATCTTTTACTGCTATTTCTAATTTTATTTCTCCTGCCATTTTATTTTATATTTTAAGTCTCTTATATCTATTTTAAGTCCCTAAAGTCCCATCTGTCCCTAAAGTCCCTGCGTTTCTTTGCACCCTGTCTCTTCCTATTTAAACGCATTCAAAACCTCAAAGACATTAGTCACCTGATATTGCGGATAGAACGTAAGCGCCAAAGCGTCTGCTTTACCTGGCGACCTTTTTATTTTCTTTTTGATTTCTTCTTTGGGTTCTATGAGTATTTTCCCGTTGGATTGGATTTTGTATTTAATAGTGGTCAATTCTTCCAACAGTTGGTTATCGGGCGGGAGCGCAGCGTGATGATTGTGTTTTGGGTTGAGCCAGTCCCTCACCGCCCAAAACATATAGGCGCGCATATTTACAAATTCCCTCTCTCCCGTTTCGTCGCTGTAATCGCTGGCTCCTTCGCTGGCTTTTGCCGATATGGCATTTTCAAGACGCTGTTCTCTTAACCGGCTGTACACTCCTGCGCCTTCTCCTATGGTATCTATAAAGGCGTAGGTATCTTTGCAGGACAGATATTGACAAAGCGTACCGGCTATTTGCATGTGGTCGGCTTCCGTGGTATTTTCCACTTTAAACTTCTGCACATAATCATCGTAGCGAAAGCAATAAACCGTATCGTCCACGCCCATACCCGCCACGTCGTTTCCTATTTTGAGTATGGAAGCCCGCAAATCCGGACTATGAATATCTACCCAGCGCGCGTTTGCTCTCTCTACCCATTCTATAGGAATAAGCGTATCTTCAGACATGCGCGGAAACATCCCCAGCACTTTTACGCGAAACAAGTCATTGGGACGGTAATAATTTTCTTCAAAACAAAAATCCCCTTCTCCTTCGTCAAACACATCCTGTTCTATTCTAATGCACCAGTTGTCAATCTTATCGAGCAACCATTCATAGTCTACCTGTCCGGGAATGACTATCTTTTTTGCCAATACATTAGGAGATGACAAGCTGCTCAAGGTAAACTTTTTAAACCTCTCCTTCTTCTGACTTTCCGCCGCGTAACCGATGGTCGTATTGGGATTAAAGACAATAAGCAAGCGTGAATTACCCTGCAAATTACCCTCTATACTTTCAAATATCAATTCCGGCATACCCGACGCTTCCGTTACCACAAACATAATATTGGCGGCATGATAACCCGTCCAGGCTTCTTTGGCGTTATCTTCCGCTTTAAAGCCGGTAAGAAACCATTCGTCAAACATCGTCCGTATGTCGTTACCCACCAAACGTCCCGGCAAGACTTTGGCATTATGAAACAGCCGCGACACTTCCGAAAACATAATATCCCGGACCTGCCTGCTCGTGGGAGCCGTCATAATTACCTTGGTATTTTCAACCAGCTCTCCTCTTTCGTTAAACGAAGGCGTGAGATACATAAAACACACGGCGGCAACGGCGGCTACAAAATCCTTTCCCCGCGACGTTCCCGAACGAACGGATACCATTTTATGGCTTTGAACGGCTTGCAATATTTCCTGCTGTTCCCGGTCCAGATTGACGCGCAGAACGTCCCTTGCAAATTTATTCCAATCCGATTGCCATTCTTTGTATCTACTAATGTGGTTTTTCGTTATCATCTTTACTTTCTCCCTTACTTGCCTCCTTCATCAATTCAAAGAACACATTGCCGGATATTTCCGTATTTTGTCTATTTTTCCATTCGTCTTCTGCTTTGTTGGTGAGCAGGAATATGGTAGCGCCTAAATTAGGTGGGACATGTTTTGTTATTTTCACCTGTTCTTTAATTTTGGGCATAGGGTCTCCTTTTTCATTTGGTTTTCCTTCAATGTATACAATCTTTGTTTCCTCGTAAGAATATCCATTAACGAGCTTCTTCAAAGACCTTTTTGCTTCTGCGACAATGTTTTCGTCAAATTTATTTCTTGCTTTTTTTATACCGTCTGAAAACTCTACATGGTCGTTTGCCCATTTGTAATAGGTGCTGTCGGCGATACCCACCGTTTTGCATATCTCCGAAACGGTATAACTATCCTTTTCAATCAGTTCGCATATCCGCTTAACAATCGTTTTATCGTATCTCTTCTGCATGGTTTTTTCTTCTTATTTATTATTAAGTCCCTACCGAATCTCTTGCTATCGCAACGCTAATCGCTAACCGTTAACCACCGTTTTATCCTTTTCCAAAATCCTTTCTTATTCGGAATCTCATCTTCTAACGTATCGTCCGTGATATGTTCTTCCGAAGGTTCTGAAACAGGTTCTTCAGCTGCAATAGGAACTTCATCTACATGACGTATATCTTCCAATTGCGGTGTATCTGCATTTGAAGCGTCCTTTTTGTCGTATGCTTCCCAGCTTCCGTCTTCCATACGTTTTACGCATAATTTAGACCGATGAACTTTAAGCATAAATTCGTTTAACTCCTTTACGGTACTTCCTTTTTCAAGTCTCATTACAATTTTCATTTTTGAATATCTTATTTTAAAAAAGCGCCCAAAAAATATGGACGCTTTTTGGTAAAGAAAAACATGAATTAAAGAAAAAATCAAACTGTAGGTATTTCTGTAGTCTTGTAAATGCCGACGCCTGCCTTTGTAGGTATCAATAACGTCGCGGTAACTTCCAACACTGCGAGGTTATTTTTCCCAAACTGCGCATTCCATTTTGCATCTATTCTTGTACGGGGAAAATCAAACACAAGCCCTTTTTTGGGGGTTACCCGTATGGATTTCTCTATGGTTGGAGCTGTATTATCCGGTTCCCATGTGCCGTCTGATGTGTTCACTGTTCCGCCTAACAATGCCTTAAGCGTATCCAAACTTGGGTCTGCTATGGAAAACACCAATGTCTTTTTTCCGGGTGTACTCATCGATTCAAACACATCATCTAATTCTTCAACATTATGTTCCACTGTCGTTGCGTCTTCCGACGTAAACGAACAAGAATCCAATAATGTATAACCCATTTGCGTCAAGGTAGAACCCATATCTCCGTCGGATGCTATGTCTCCGATTTCTATTTTTTTTAACCCTAATGTTACTTTGTTTACTGCTGCCATTTTATTCTATTTTTAAAATTATTTATTTTATTGAACTATTTTTTTGAACTATCTTATTTATTTTCAGTCTCTTATGTGTTTTTCATCTTTTCACCCCTATTGTCTCATTTGTCCCTAAAGTCCCTGCATTTCCTTGTCTCTTGTTGCTTGTTGCCTGCTGCTTGTTGCTTGTTGCTTGTATCTTATTTTTCAGCATATATACCAATTTATCCGAACATTAAGCAGGTGTTGATTTATTTCGCTTGCCGATATGGGCGTTTCCTGGTCTATGGTAAATTCCAAATCAGGCACATTGGCGACTTCCAAAATAGCATACACCCTGTTTCTGATTTCTCTTAACCTTTTCCCGTTTGCCCTTATCTGTTCTCTCCCTTCTATTTTTAGCGCCATGTCCGGTACATAGATATTAATGTTGGAATAACCCACTTGAGGCTTGGTTTGACTTACAGATGGCGTATTTATTACTATATCTTCCCGCTCAGAACTATCCGGACGTTCCAACATATAAATATCCCCCGTTATCAATTCCTTTAACCCCGTTGATTCATTCAACAGTCTGTAAAGGATTTCATTGCAATCAACCGTACCGTACATTTTCTCAAAAGCTCCCATCTCTATTTCCTTTCTCCCTTCTTCTCAACTTCCCTGCCTGTTGCTTGTTGCCTGTTGCCTGCTGCTTTACACCCACATTCTGTTATGGTATGTATTGAGGTCGTATTTTTTGCATTCACCTTTGATACGGATATCTCCGTTGAGCGTAAGTTCTTCCATTTTTTTTATTCCGTTCTTATCGTTAACAGATGAAATAAGGAGCAGGTCTTCGCTGCTGATTTCCTGTTGGGTAATCATGACTTTTGCGCCTTCCTGTATTTTTTCATTTCCAACCGGTATCTGTATGAGCGAGCCAAACACAAAATCTTTTCCGTCCGTCAAGGTAATTCTTGCGCCTTTTCCGTTTGTTTCTTCTCTGCATCTGCAAACAAAGACCCAGACGGCTCCTGAGCTTGTCCAGTCGCCGTCTTCATCTTTGACCGCATCCGCATGTTCCAACCGATACAAATAATGAGCATATTGCATATTACCAACGACTTGAAATATCAACAACTTTCATATCCAATACACTCTCCAACCCCAACTCCTTGCAAAGCATCTTATAATAATCCTTCACCGCGTCCGTATTCCATGATTGAGACCATCCTCCTTCGGTTATATTTTTCAATCCCTTGGAGAGTACGATACTCATACGGTTATATATTGCCGTGTCGCACTGATTATAATCCACTTCATCGTCCGGAACAATACCGCCCTTTCCGAGTATAATCTCTATTTGAGGCGCCTCTATTCCAAACTCCGTTAGCGTTGCCGAGATGTATTCTTTATTCGTCATCTTTGGTTTTCTTACTCTTTTCCAACGCTTTTACAAACCCCTTTTCGGTAAGTTCTTTTATTCTGCTTTCGCTAAAGCCCTCCACAGTGTCTCCCAAATAGTAGGTCTGCTTTGTGTCGTATTTGTCTATAAAAGGTCTTAATACTTTCACTTTCATAATGCTATCTTATTTATCTTTTACAATCAATCATCGCTATTTACGCTTCAACCACCGTAGAATCCAAAATAAACATCTGATTAGCGCCATCCAAAACGGGCGTAGCATAAGAAATACCTTTAGAGACCACGGTAATCGGGTCTTCTTCTGCAAAAACTTTCACCAACACAAAGTCGCTGAAAGCCTTTGTAGCGCTGTCCACCGTTACAAGGGAATCGGCGGTATCTGTCCACTGTACGGTTCCGAGCGTGGGAGCGATAGAAAAGTTAACCCTTCCTGCAACCCACCCCGTTTCCGGCGTAACCGTTCCGTCTTTTCCTTCGTGTGCAACGTAAGAATCCCATACGCGAAAAGTAGGCAATCCATTGGAAGACAAAGCCACATTGAGTTGCTCAACGGTTGGCACAGTCTGCATATTCAGCGCGATAGAGATATAGGAAGCCACAAATTTTTGCGTTTCTTCCGCCGCCAATATCTTATTTACCGTGTCATAATCCGTAACGGCATATCTCAACACATATCCTTCCGTTCTTGCCAGTTTCTGTATGTTTTTAATGTCTGTAATGGGTTTTGCCGTTACCGGATTTGCCCACAAAGCAGAAACGCCTCTTCTGTGCGATGATTTTATGCCAAAGGCAATATCGTCTTTTGTAACCACCCCGCCGTCGTTGTTGGTAACGGTAAGGAGATACTTTCCATTGGAAGCCGCCTGTTTGGACATCCATTCTATCCTTGCGCGAACGGCTTGCAACACAAATTCGGAATCTTCATACATCCAATTTA
>JAISDH010000098.1 GCA_031264975.1 Bacteroidales bacterium | reverse complement strand
GATATTTGTAAGAAGCATACTGTACGTACATATTTAACCATCAATACAATTATCTATGATAACGAAATGGATGAAATGTATAAACTAATAGACGAAGCAAAAAAAAATAACATATCAGCTATTATTGCATCCGACTTGGCAGTTATTCAGTATGCTAAAAAGACAGGAATAGAAGTTCATATTTCAACCCAATGCAATATTACCAATATAGAATCGGTTCGTTTTTTTGCTCAATATGCCGACGTCATGGTAACGGCGCGAGAATTGAACTTAAACCAGCTTAAATTTATTATCCAACAAATTGAAAAACAAAAAATCACAGGACCCTCCGGAAATTTAATAGAAATAGAAATCTTTGCCCATGGAGCATTATGTATGGCAATATCAGGAAAGTGCTATTTGAGTTTAGACAACTTTAATTATTCCGCCAATAAGGGTTCCTGTCTACAACCTTGTCGGCGAGCTTATCGCGTAAAAGATATGGACGAAGAAATAGAACTTGCTATAGAAAATAAATACATCATGTCTCCTAAAGATTTATGTACCATTGGTTTCTTGGACAAAATTCTCAAAACAGGCGTGAAAATTTTAAAAATAGAAGGCAGAGGACGTTCCCCTGAATATGTAAAAACCGTTACACGCTGTTATAAAGAAGCTACAGATTCATATTTTAATGGAACTTATTCGGAGAAAAAAGTAAATGAATGGACAGAAGAACTTAGAAACGTATATAATAGAGGTTTTTGGGAGGGCTATTATCTGGGAAAACAATTAGGTGAATGGACAGAACGATATGGTTCTCAAGCGCGAAAAACAAAAGTTTATGTAGGAAAAGTAAATAACTTTTTTACAAAAATAAATGTGGCGGAAATTAAAGTAGAAACAAACAATATACAACTTGGTGATGAATATGTGATTATAGGACCCACTACCGGCGTTTATGAAGATACAATCAAAGAAATACGTATTGATTTTGAAAATAATAACATGGCAAAAAAAGGAGATGTATGTTCCATTAGAACAAAGAATATTGTACGACGAAATGATAAACTCTACAAAATCATCCCTGTATGCGATATAGACGATTATGAAACAGAAGATAAATACTAAATACTTCATAAATAATAAATTAAGAGTTATCAACAAATTGTTAGTAAGTTTGTAATATCGTTCAAAATCAAAATACTATATGGTGAAAAACTATATAACTCATTGTTACGTGAAAAGTATATCAAATTTTTTTGATTTGAAGCAAGAAAAGTACATTTGTTAATAAAAAAATCTGTAAAAAGATAAATTATTAAATAACAGGTAAGTAAATATTTGAAGTAGTTTACAGGAAAACAGTTGATTAGAATATTCAACATGGTATTAAACTTTTGAACGCTAATATGGTAAATCGTTACTAACATTGTTTTGTTACAAACCGTCTCATAAATTGTTTATAAATAATTACAAAAAGTTATCAAGAGGAAATAACACGCTTTTCAACAAAATAAAATGATAAAGTAGCATTTCAAAACAGAAATAAATGACTGAGATAAAAATAGATACATCATCGAAAAAAAGTTATCAAGACAATTAACAAGACTAATCAATAATATACTTTCTTTAAATATATATAAAAATAATATATATGATTAGATTGAAATCACTTTTTTAGTTGTACTTTTGCACTGAAATTTTTACGATACAAAATCATGGGTTGGATTGACAAAATAGAACAGATAAAAAAAGACAGGAATGCAGTAATTTTGGCGCATTATTATACAATGCCCGAAGTGCAAGATATAGCTGATTGTTTAGGAGATAGCCTTGCTCTTTCTCAATTTGCACAAAAAACAAATGCGGATGTAATTGTTTTTGCCGGCGTTTATTTCATGGCTGAAACGGCAAAAATATTGAACCCGACTAAGAAAGTTTACATTCCTGATTTGGAATCCGGCTGTTCATTATCAGATTCTTGTCCTGCAGATGAATTTATTTTGTTTAAGCAAAAGTACCCGAATCATAAGGTAATTTCTTATATCAATTGCAGTGCAGCTGTTAAGACCTTGTCTGATATTATTTGTACGTCGAGTAATGCCTTGAAGATAGTTCAAAGTTTTCCGGCAGACGAAAAGCTAATATTTGCACCTGATAGAAATTTAGGCGCTTATATCAATCATATTTCCGGAAGAAATATGGTACTTTGGAATGGAAATTGTCATGTTCACAATGCGTTGAAAGCTGAAAATATTATTGAATTAAAGACCAAATATAAAGATGCTTTGTTAATAGCGCATCCGGAGTGTCAACAGATTATATTGCAGTTTGCCGATTATATAGGCTCAACAACGCAGTTATTGAACTTTGCTAAAAATTCGAACAGGAATCAATTTATTGTCGCTACAGAAACAGGTATTTTACATCAGATGCAAAAACAATCTCCTGATAAAGAATTTTTTATTGCTTCTACAGATGCTTTTTGTAATTGTAATGATTGTGAATATATGAAACTAAATACACTGGAAAAGATTTATGACTGTCTTGCATTTGGGAAGAACGAAATATTATTAAGTGAAGAGATAATGTGTAAAGCCAAATATCCAATCTTAAAAATGTTGGAATTGTCAAAGTGATTTATTACTTTTTCTATTTAGTTGCTTTATGATTTTGAAGAAAGTTTTTTGTGCGTTTTGTATCGATTTGTTTTCTTCCGGTATAGATTTCTATTTGTTATTTATATTTTCGTCATTCTTTCGCTGTTTTTCCCGTTGATAGTCATCGGCAATATATTGGCT
>JAISDH010000087.1 GCA_031264975.1 Bacteroidales bacterium | reverse complement strand
ACATTTTTCTGTTTCAGTTCTTTTGCTTGCATTGTAATCCATTCCGTGCCAACAATTTTTGCCTGTTCATTTGTTTGACATTTACTGAGTTCTTTTTCCAGAGCTTCAGGAAGTACAAGACTAAATAATTCAGGAAGTACCTTATATTGGTTTTTGGCGGCTATCGGTTTAAGTCCGGGTACTATTGGAACGGTAATGCCAATTTGTCGGCATTTCTTGACAAAATCAAAATATTTGGCGTTGTCAAAAAACATTTGGGTAACAATATATTCTCCTCCGGCGTCAACCTTTTCTTTGAGATAGAGTAAGTCCTGTTCAGCGGATTTGGCGTCCGAATGAACTTCGGGATAGCCTGCTACTCCGCATGAAAAATGTGTCGGCATCGCGTTTTCTATTTCCGAATTGAGGTAAATACCCTTATTCATATTTTTAATTTGACGCAATAAGTCAGCGGCATGGGCATGTCCCCCTGTTTCGGGAATAAAAGCAGGGTCGGCTTTCATTTTGTCTCCTCTTAATACCAACAGGTTGTGCATTTCCAAAAAGTGAAGGTCTATTAAAGCGTCTTCAGTTTCATCACGGGTAAATCCGGCGCAAAGCACATGCGTTATTACGGGAATCTTGTATTTGAATTTTACCGCAG
Source organism: Bacteroidales bacterium (assembly GCA_031264975.1). GTDB lineage: Bacteria > Bacteroidota > Bacteroidia > Bacteroidales > WCHB1-69 > JAIROC01. The sequence goes on along the minus strand of JAISDH010000087.1, from coordinate 4,131 downwards.
CTGCCACGCCTACGCTTCCCGGACGTTTTTTGGTCTTGAATCGTTCGACGTCGCCCCGTGCATTGGTTCGATAAACCGTTTCATCCCGATGGCTTGTAACATTAATATAGGAGGGTGAAAATTCCAACAATGGTTCTATTGTTTGCTCTATTTCGACGAAACTGCCTCCTTTCAGCGGAGGCAATATCTCAAAAGTGAATAATGTTTGTTTTGTATCTCTCAGTAATTTAGCGACTTTCATTTAAAAATAAATTAAAAAAAAACAGAGTGCGAAGGTACATAAATATATTTATTGTTTTGCATTAAAATAACATGCGTTTTCATTTGCCAAATATAACCCACAAACAGACGAGGCTGGGGTCATGGCGTATGTTTCCGTTAATTGTACTGTGGTATGTTTGGTTGCGTCCAGAAGTTCAAAGATTTTCTGTTTCTCACTATGAATAGGATAGACAGGATAACCCGCCGCAGGACGAATCCCTTCGTGAGGAAATCTCCACCATTCTTCCCGAACTTTTCGATGTAAATATTCCGATAAAGCTTCCGCCAATCGGTTGGTAAGCGTCTGTAAAAGAATAGCGCTGTAAGGGTCTCCGTTTTGGTTAAATCGGGTAGCCAATGCTTCTGTACCTATGCCCGTCGTAGCAACAAAGCATCCGATATAGTCCGTTAACCCCGAATCAAGAGGCGCAATATAATCTGCCAATGAAATATTATACCTGTTTCTTGCATCCACCGGCAAATCATTACCGTCTTTCTTTTTGAACCTTGTAGAACGCGACGTCTGTAAACGACAAACAGGATGCGTCCTTTTTTCCATATCAAAAACCAATATTTCTTCATCACTTGCATTTGCAGGAAAAATTCCGATTACAGCTTTGGCTTCGATACTTTTATTTGTTACTATTTGTTCCAACATTTTTTCTGCGTCAGCCTTAATTTTTTGTTCTTCTTCTTCGCTGTTTTTGATTTTAAATTCCCGATAAAGTTCTTTCCAGTGAATTAAAGGAATTAGTTCTTCCAAGTCAATATGTTCCAATACTTTTTTCCCGACAAATTTAGGGACATATATCTTCTGTTCTTGCCAATTAAGCTGTAATTTGTTGGCTCTGGCTTCGGCAAGCGAAATTTGTGATTTATCGGATTGATATTTTTGTTTGCTGTTTTGATATTCTTCCGTTATTTTCTTGAGATAATTATCTTTCAGAGTTGGGGTTAATATATTCTTAATCACCTCTACGCTCAATGAAGCATCTTTGACATAGATAACGCCATGCGAATAATGTTCGGCTAAAACGACGGCAGTATGCAGTTTACTTGTTGCGGCTCCCCCAATAAGAAAAGGTATTTTCAATTGACGGCGCTCAGCTTCCCTAAGTACAGAAATCATTTCTTCCAAAGAAGGCGTTATCAGTCCACAAAGCCCAATCGCATCAGCATTTTCGGCAACAGCCGTATCTAAAATCTTTTCCGACGATACCATTACGCCAAGGTCAATAATCTGGCAACCACTGCACGACAATACAATCCCGACAATATTTTTACCAATATCATGTACGTCGCCTTTTACGGTTGCCAACACTATTTTTTTCCCATTTTGCGTAGCTTTATTTTGTTGTTTCTCCTGCTCTATCAGCGGTTCAAGATACGCAACTGCTTTTTTCATCACTCTGGCGCTTTTAATTACCTGCGGAAGAAACATCTTACCCTCTCCGAACAATTCCCCTACCCTATTCATTCCTTGCATCAACGGTTGTTCTATAATCTTGACCGAAGAGCCATATTCCAACAATAACTTATCCAATAGAGGCTCCAAATCTTCGGTAATTCCTTTTACCAATTTATATTTGAGTAATTCTCCGGCAGACAAATCACTATTTTTTGAAACAACAGACGAAGATATTGTATTCTTGTTTTGCAAAAATTTCTCACTATATTCCAGCAGTTTTTCAGTAGCATCCGCATGACGGTTCAGGACAACATCCTCTATTCGCTTGAGCAAATCCGGTTCTATTTCCGTATAAATCATCAATTGAGAAGGATTGACAATGCCCATATCCATACCCGCCTCAATAGCATGATACAAAAACACACTATGCATTGCCTGCCGAATGGTTTCCATTCCCCTGTAAGAAAAGGATAAATTACTCACGCCTCCGCTTATTTTAGCATGAGGAAGATGTTCTTTTATCCATTTGCAACAACGAATATAATTCACCGCGTAATTGTTATGTTCTTCCATACCTGTAGAAATTGCCAGAATATTTGGGTCGAAAATAATATTTTGAGGCGGGAAATCAAGTTTTTCTCTCAACAGCGTATAAGCGCGTTGTGCAATGGAAATTTTGCGTTCAAAACTTGTAGCCTGTCCCTGTTCGTCAAAGAGCATTACAATTGCGGCAGCTCCAAACTTTTTAATCCATGCAGCCCTTTGTAAAAAAACATCCTCCCCATCCTTTAGATGAATAGAATTAACAACAGGCTTACCTTGTATATTCTTCAAACCCACTTGTATTACCTCCCATTGGGAAGAATCAATCATCACAGGCACGCGGGCGATATCAGGTTCGGAAGCAATCAAGTTGAGAAATTGATACATTACTTCCGTCGCATTAATCATACCGTCGTCCATACAAATATCTATAATCTGAGCGCCGTCTTCTATTTGTTCCCGCGCGACAGAAAGCGCTTTTTCGAAGTTCTTTTCCATAATCAGACGAGCAAATTTCTTAGAACCTGCAACATTTGTTCGCTCCCCGATATTGATAAAGTTATTTTCAGCAGTAACTTTTACGGTTTCCAAGCCAGAAAAAGAAGTAAGGGGATGATATGTTATCGGTTTTCGCGGTAAATAATGAGAAGCCACATTGGCAATAGCACGAATATGTTCGGGAGTAGTCCCGCAACAACCTCCGATAATATTTACCCAACCTTTTTTCAACATCTCTTCTACGATTTCTGCCATCACTTCCGGCGATTGATTATAATGCCCAAAACGATCGGGAAGACCGGCATTGGGATAAATGCAAATAGCAAAACGTGAAATGCGATTGAATGTTTCCAGATAGGGCGTCAACTCCAAAGCGCCCAAACCACAATTAAATCCGATAGAGAGTAAATTCAAACTTTCAAATGTAGTATAAAAGGCTTCGGGAGTTTGTCCGGTCAATGTTCTGCCGCCGGTATCGCTAATTGTAACTGATAACATAATTGGAATATCTATATGATGTTCCGAACAATAATCCTCAATAGCAACCAGCGCCGCCTTTGCATTCAAAGTATCGAACACAGTTTCTACCAGAAAAGCGTCCACTCCCCCTTCTGCAAGTCCTTTCACCTGCCTGTAATAGGCGTGATACAATTGATCAAAGGTTAAATTTCTATATGCAGGATTGTCTACATCAGGAGACATGGAAAGCGATTTATTGGTAGGACCAATAGAACCAGCCACAAAACGCGGCATATCTTCCGTCGTATATTGGTCGGCGATTGTTCGAGCAAGATGAGCAGCTTTCAGATTGATTTCATAATCCAACTCTTCACAACCATAATCCGCTAACGAAATAGCATTAGCATTAAAGGTATTGGTTTCAATAATATTTGCCCCCGCCTCCAGATATGCTTGATGAATTTCCGTAATTGTCTCCGGTTGCGTCAATACCAAAATATCATTATTCCCTTTGAAGAGCTTGTCTGCATGGGCAAACCGTTCGCCTCGATAATCTTCTTCGGTAAATCCATGGCGTTGAATCATCGTTCCCATTGCGCCGTCAAGAATTAGAATCCGTTCCTGAATAATCTCTGATAATTTATTCTTCATACATAATATTTGTGCCATAATCCGCTAAACTAATACAAACAATATCTACCGTAATCGTATGATGACATGTATTTTGAATGTAATAATTCTCTTGATTTAATATAGCTTTTTCAAAAAAAATATTTCCTGCAAAATTACATAAAAAATTTGAAATTATTACACGCAAAGAGATAAAATTATTAACTACCTGCGTTATTCTACCCGCAAACGCAGCGAATCCCCTTTCAGAAAAGAACAATTTCTTCTTTAATCGTGTTATTAAAAATAATTATTTTCTTTAAAAACAAAATAATCTCTTATCAAAAAATGAC
>JAISDH010000118.1 GCA_031264975.1 Bacteroidales bacterium | reverse complement strand
GTTTCCATGTTTTTTAAAATTTCAAGGTTATCCCCTAATATCAGTTTGTTTATGCACATCTTATTTTTTTATCTTACTACTATTAACGAGCGTACAAAGTTACATATTTTTCATACACCAAAATTTGATTGAGAAACTACCGTGAGAAGCTACCGGAGGAATACAGGTTTTCCTCTTTCGTTCTTTCAGCATTATTTTTTTCCTTAACTTGGCGATATTGTCCTCCAGACTACATCGGATTAGATGCACCGCGTCTCTATAATACAAAATGACGTCCCGCGTGGCGAAATATTCGTTGTATGTATAAATTGCCTTTCATTTGCATACCTAAAATTACACACTGTCTAAGCAATGCTTACACACTGTCCATGCTATACTCGCACACGTGTGAATTTTTACGTACACAGTGTGAATTTTTACGCGCACACGGGGGGAATTTTACATACACAGTGTGAAATTTTACGCGCACACGGGAGGAAATTTGCATACCTACAGAAGGGATTTTATGTACACACATCCCTGTTATAAAGGAAACAGTCTTAAAAAAAATATTAACCTATTGCCATTTTTGGGAGAGAGTTGAAACCTGTCTTTTTTGCAGGCTGTGTTGGCACAAATCGGATTAAACTGAAAAGGCAGGATGTTCAAGTTGCATGATAGCGTCTCACAAAATTACGCCGTGCGAAGTATCGCTTGAACATAGATAACGAAGGCGCTACGCTCAGCAAGAGAGATTAATTTCCGTAGGGAAATATCTCTCGGTAGAAAATAAAACGAAGATATCATTTGCATTCCGTAAGGATGCACCCAAAACAGAATTTTCTGTTCGGAGGTAAAAAATAAAGAATCTATAGTCGAAACTTCCGACAAAATCACTCAGGTGTTATATTATCGAAGTCAGGAAGATATGTAAACTTACGCTACAGATTCGTTTCTATTGCTACTGTTATTTCGATTGGGGTGAAAAATTTCCGTGAAAAATAAATCTATAATTCAAAAAAATGATGTACCTTTGTAACCAGTTTTTTAAAGAAGAAAATACCATGAAACAGTATAGTTTAATTATCGGTTTTACATTTATCTCATTAGTTGCAACTGCACAAAAATTATCATTTGATAAAACGGAACATAACTTCCAACAGATAAAAGAAACAGACGGAGAGGTGAGTTGCGAATTTTCGTATGAAAATCGGACAAAGTCTACCATTTATTTAATGACGGTTGAAAACTCCAATCGCACGTCTATTCGTCTTAAATGGAGTACGGACACAATACAACCCAAAGAAAAAGGGAGTTTTTCTGTCACATTACAACCGCGTAATCTGTCCGGCTTGTTTGAACATACCGTTATCGCCAAAACAATGGAAAATGGCGTGGAATACAGTTACCCCTTAAACATAAAGGCAGTAATAGAACCCCGCCCCCGTACCAAAGAAGAAATATATGGCATGATGGAAGGCAATCTGCGTTACAAGACCAATTCGCTCAGGTATACCATGAATCCGACTTCTGTGATTATAGATACATTTGGTATATATAATGTATACGGAGAGACAATGACCTTTTCGTATGGAATGTTGCCTCAGTCTATTCAAATATTGAGTATGCCGGAAAAACTTGCTCCTAAGGAAGAAGGAAAAATTGTGTTCAAATACAGCGCCGCTGCAAAAAATGACTGGGGAAATGTGTGGGATAAGGTTACCATTGTTACAAGCGATACAAATCGTCCGCAGAAATCATTGTATATTACCGGAGAGATATTTGATGATTTTGATTCATGGACGCCCGAACAAAAAGCCAATGCTCCCAAAGCCTCTTTTGACAATATAGAATATTTGTTTGGGACGGCAACGGAAGGAGATGAAGTAACGCATACTTATATCATTACCAATACAGGTAAAAGCACCTTGCATATACGTAAATTAAAACAGTCGTGCGGATGTACGGTGGTTAATCCGGAGAAAAATGATTTGGAACCGGAGGAAAGTACAGGAATAAAGGCTGTTTTTAGGACATACGGCAAGACAGGTAAACAAATGCGTACGATTGACGTTATAACAAACGACCCTTCACAGCCTAAAATTACGCTCAAAATTACCGGAAACCTCAATCCCAAGCCGGTAACAACAGAATAGTATTTTATGGAAGAGAAAACAATAAAGTCGCATAACTTAAAAATATACAATACCCTCTTTCGCAAGAAAGAACCTTTTGAGCCGCTCAAGCCTCCCTTTGTAGGGATGTATGTGTGCGGTCCAACTGTGTACGGAGAGCCTCATTTGGGACATGCCCGTCCGGCTATTGTCTTTGATTTAATTTTCAGGTATCTGAAGTTTCTTGGCTACAAGGTACGCTATGTTCGGAACATTACCGATGTAGGACATTTGGAAAACGACGCAGACGAAGGCGAAGACAAAATTGCCAAAAAAGCATTAGTAGAACAGCTTGAACCGATGGAAATTGCTCAGCTTTATTTGGACAAGTATCATTTTGCCATGGACGCGCTGAATGTATTGCGTCCGAGCATAGAAGCGCGAGCAAGCGGTCATATAATGGAACAAATAGATATTGTGCAAAAAATACTGGACGCCGGTTATGCTTATGTATCTAACGGTTCGGTGTATTTTGACGTAGTGAAATATGATAAAAAATACCCTTACGGCGTTTTGTCGGGACGTAAGTTGGAAGAATTGCTTTCCAATACGCGGGCATTGGACGGTCAGGAAGAAAAACACAATCAGGCGGACTTCGCACTTTGGAAAAAAGCGCTGCCGTCTCATATCATGAAATGGAAATCTCCATGGAGCGACGGTTTTCCGGGTTGGCATTTGGAATGTACGGCGATGAGCACAAAGTATTTGGGAAAACAGTTTGACATACACGGCGGCGGTATGGATTTGATGTTTCCGCATCACGAAGCGGAAATATGTCAAAATACAATCGCCAATGAAACAAACACGGTGAAATACTGGATACATAATAATATGATTACTATCAACGGACAGAAAATGGGTAAGTCTTTGGGTAATTTTATTACGTTAGATGAATTTTTCACCGGAAAACATGATTCTCTACAACAGGCGTATCATCCCATGACCATACGTTTTTTTATCCTGCAAGCGCATTACGGCAGTACGGTTGATTTTTCCAACGAGGCATTAGTTGCAGCTGAAAAAGGACTGAAACGTTTGTGCGCTGCCTGTGAATTACTCTGCAAATTAAAGCCGTCCGATGTTGCGACGGAAGAGGTCGGGGTTTTATATCAAAACTGTTTACATGCAATGGATGATGATTTCAACAGTCCTGTTGTGATTGCCAATCTGTTTGAAGCCGTCAGAATGATTAATCAGGCAAACGATGGTACGCTTGCACTGAATCAGGAAAATATAAATGAATTGAAAAACCTCTTTCAGGTGTTTTTATTTGACGTACTCGGCATGAAACCCATAGAAAATGAAACAACAAACGGATTGGACAACGACTTGATGAATATTATTATCGAATTGAGACAAAGAGCAAAGAATAACAAAGACTATACTACAGCCGATGCAATCAGAGACATGCTCCTGCAAACAGGCGTAACGCTAAAGGATACCAAAAACGGCGTAGAATGGTCAATAAATCAAACAAAGTGAATCATGATATGGAATGATATTGTATGGAATGTAGACCCTGTGCTTTTTAAGGTAGCGTCTGTTCGTGTCGCATGGTACGGGTTGTTGTTGACTACCGGTTTTTTAATTGCTTATTTGGTATTTCAAAAGATAGCCAGGAACGAAAAAGTAGATACGGCGTTGATAGACCGTTTTTCAATGTTTACCATTCTGTGGACGCTTGCGGGCTTGCGTTTAGGGCATTGTCTGTTTTACGATTGGGCATATTTTAAGAATCATATTCTGGAGATATTTATTCCTTTTCAGGAAACGGCAAACGGTTGGGAATTTATAGGTTTCTCCGGTTTGGCAAGTCATGGAGGAACAATCGCTATTATTTTGTTTGTATTGTATTTTTCGATAAAGAACAGGATGAGTTTAATATGGTTGCTGGATAGATTATCCATAGCTATTCCGGTGGCAGCGGCTTTTGTACGTTGCGGCAATCTGATGAACTCTGAAATTATCGGCACGACAACCACCATGCCCTGGGGATTTGTTTTTACGCAACTTGGCGATACCGAAGCTCGACACCCCACCCAAATATACGAGGCTTTGGTCTATATTTCATTATTTGCCTATCAGATGTGGTATTATTTTAAGAAGACCAAAGGACATATTCCGGGCGGAAGAAGCGTAGGAACTCTTTTGACGGTGATTTTCACGGCTCGATTCTTTATAGAGTTTATCAAAGAAAATCAAGTAGCATTTGAAGATAATCTTTCTTTGAACATGGGACAATATTTAAGCATTCCATTCGTATTGCTTGGGATTGCGTTTTTGTATTATTCCTTTTCAAGGAAAACATATCCTGTCGCCATTAAAACGGCGGACAAAGGGAATAAGAAAATAAAATAAAGTAACGCTTACATTGTATTATGAGAAAGATATTGGAAGTTAATACCTATTTTGCCGAACTTATGGATAAGTATCTGCCTTCGGTGTTGGAAGCGGATACGTCTTCTTTGAAGAAACACAGAATAGAAGCGGCAGCAAGTTTCAAGGAGAAAGGCGTTCCACCACGCAGTAATGAAATGTGGCGTAACTTCGACTGGGATAAAATAGTGCAAAACACCTACGCCATCCAACAACAGGCGGAGGTTTATCGTCCTGTTGAAACGTTTTTTAACTGTGCCATACGCGATATTGATTCTTACATGTTTACTTTCCTTAATGGTTGGTATGTACACAATGAAGCGCCTCTTACCAGATTTCCCAATGGGGTGATAATAGGAAGTTTGCGCACCGCTAAAGAGAATTGTTTTTCATTCATTCAACCGTATCTACAGGATATGAACAATACTGTCCCTACGGGGCTTTATCATTTAAATTCTGCGTTGTGGCAGGACGGTTTTTTCATTTATATTCCCGATAACATACATTTTGACAAGCCGGTGCAAGTTGCAAACATTGTCAAGACGCAACAGAATTTATTGATTAATACGCGCAACCTGGTTATTGTCGGAAAGAATGCCTCTTTGAAACTAATTCATTGCGACGATACGCTGGAAAACAAAAATACGCTCATCAATGGAGTAACGGAAATCATTGTAGCAGAGAACGCCGGGTTCGATTATTTCAAAATGGAAAATGAAGATAATAATTCTGTTTTATTGAACAATGTTCTTATCTATCAATATGAACGAAGTACGGTAAACACGCATACAAATACCTTTAATGGGGGTTTGGTGCATAATACAATTCACTGTTCTTTGTTGCAGCCCCATGCTTCCGGTCATTTCAATGGACTGTATATGGCGGATAAAAATCAAAATATATCCAATTGTTTACAGGTAAACCATTATTCTTCTCATTGTACGAGCGAGCAGTTGTATAATGGCATGGTAGACGATTCGGCGGTTGCCCATTTTGTAGGACATGTTTTTGTCGCGCCCAACGCCCAAAAGACGGAAGCGTATCAATTAAATCGGAATATTCTCTTGACGGACGATTCTTTCGTAGAGACAAAGCCGTTTTTAGAAATATATGCCGACGACGTCAAATGCAGTCACGGTTCCACCATCGGGCAATTGGACGATGACGCTATTTTCTATTTACGTTCCCGTGGAATATGCGAAAAGAATGCGCGCATTTTGCTAATGCACGCTTTCGCGAAAGAGATTTTAGACAAAATTAGTATTTCCTCACTGGTGGATTATACAGAAGAATTGGTTAGGAAACGTCTCAGAGGCGAAACCATATCCTGTACCCAATGCGCCTTACAGTGCGACAATAGAGCGATAGACTTCGAAATAAATCTGTCGAATATATAATGCCGCGTCTCATGACGGGCATAACGTTTTCGATACGCCTGAATTAAAAGTATGCGTCCGCGTTTGCAGGAATGCCTCTTTATTTTTCTCCTCGTCAATATCCTTGACGCAGAATTGCCCCTGATTGTTGGGACGCAATGACGTCTGAAAGGTTTCAATTTATATATTTCGCGGGAAAGACAGGTTGCCACAAGAAAACTCCGGTTTTTCATCTATTTACTAATAACCGTAACAGAACCATTCTTTA
>JAISDH010000083.1 GCA_031264975.1 Bacteroidales bacterium | reverse complement strand
ACAGTCGTTATTAGTTGCTGTTCTTCGGGATAGTTTAATTTTTCCTGTAATTCATCTATCGTCAAATCTTCATTTTGCAGTAAAAGTAAAATGTTTTCTCGTAATGTATCAAATTCTTTCTTAGTGAGGCTTTCTCTTTTCCAGCGTAGACATACGTCGCATTTTTCACAACTCACCGTTTTATTTTCGCCAAAATATTCAAGCAACAATTGACTTCTACATTTAATATTGGAAGTTACATAACCTAATATTGCCTCCATGCGTTCTTCCCCTATTCGCTTTCTGTCGTCATATACTTGCGGAGAAAAAAACAGGTATCGGGATTCTATCCTGTTTTGTAGAAATATAATCCTAGGATTTTCTGTTTTGGGTTGGTATATAATCACCTGCCTGTTGGCTAATTGTTTTAATGCGTCTATAACAGTGGGAAGGGAAAGTCCTGAATGTGCCGCTAAATGTTTTTCTTCGATAGAGATAAATACAGTAAACAGTCCGGCGTAAGAGCGCAATAATAATTTGATGAAAGAATCATATTTTTCGTTTTCTACCTGAAAACGATACAAATCTTCACGCGAGACAGGAATATGAATCTTTGAAGAATTATTTACAGCCTCTGTCATGGAAATAAAACCTGCCCGCTCAATAAAAGCCAAACTGTTGAACACGGTCAACGAATTAAATTTGTATTTCTGTACAAAACCGTATGTATCGAAATCAAAAGAAGCGCTTTCTCCGTTGCCTATTGGGATTTGAAAATAATTACATAAGGCATTGTATACATCCCGTATCTTTTCAACAGGAGGAAAAGATTCTTCAAAGTTTTTATGCAAGTTTATTATATCTTCATTTTCATACAACAGTATGGCATAAGCCCGCTGTTCGTCGCGACCTCCTCTACCTGCTTCCTGAAAATATGCCTCTATATTGTCGGGAATATCCATGTGGACAATGAAACGAACGTCAGGTTTATCAATGCCCATTCCAAAAGCATTGGTTGCGACAATGATTCTGGTTTTATTGGTTTTCCATTTGTTTTGTTTTTCTCCTCTCTCTTTAATCGCCAATCCTGCATGATAATAGTCGGCAGAGATATTGTTTCTGTTAAAGAAATCAGCCAATTCTTTGGTTTGTTTGCGCCGCCTGACGTAGACGATACCCGAACCCGGCGTTCGGGAAGCTATCTGTAACAATCGTTTGAGTTTATTCTTTTCCTTGAAAACATAGTAGGTGAGATTTTCTCGATAGAAACTTTTGCGGAAAACATTTTCTGTCTTGAAATTCAATCGCAGTTGAATATCTTTAATCACTTCTTCCGTTGCCGTTGCCGTAAGAGCCAGCACGGGAACGGTTTTAGGCAACAACTCTCTAAACGCCGCAATCTCCAGATAAGGCGGACGAAAATCATATCCCCATTGAGAAATACAATGAGATTCATCAACGGCAAGTAAATTCACGTTCATTTGCTGTATACTGTTTTTCAGCAATTCATTTTTCAATCGTTCGGGAGCAAGGTAGAGAAATTTGATTTTTCCCTTGACGCAATCGCGAAGAATCAACTCTATTTCTCTTGGATGTAAACCGGAATAAATGGCTGAGGCAGGAATTTCTTTGGATAGTAGACTTTCTACCTGGTCTTTCATCAAGGCTATTAAAGGAGATATAACAATACAAATTCCTTCCTTTGCCAGCGCCGGAATTTGAAAACAAATGGACTTTCCTCCTCCTGTCGGAAGCAATGCCAACGTATCTTTTCCTTCCAAAACAGAACGGATAATATCCTCCTGTACAGGTCTGAAAGAAGAATATTTCCAATACTTTTTCAAAATAGCATATATATCCATAGTCATTGTTTTTCATGAAACTGGCGAAGCGCTTATTCAGTAATCGTTACTGTCAAACCCCGGTTAAGCATAGTCAATGCAATCATTTCAAGTTTGAGATATGCTCCTTTTAGAATATCGCACTTCCCCTGATTATGGGTAATGAACGTGCATTGCATCGCCTGAACATACGAATGTCCGCATAATTCCATCAAACTGTCAACAACAAAGTCAAACGTATTAAAATCGTCATTGATAAGCCATAATGTATGGACGTCTTCACGCAATACGTTTTCCGTTATTTGCGCCTCTGTTTGACGTTTTTCCCTACCATTCATCAATAATCACTTTTGCAGGCTGCATACCTTCATCAATGGATAGTAATAATTTTTTAACTCCTTCATCTATTTGGTGGAGATGGTCGTATCTAACTGCCGTCCATTCGGGTCGTGAAGTATCAAGCCACTTTTCAATAGGAAACTGAGCCTGTTCCTTTTTATACAAATTCGTAACCGTACAGCGATACCTGTTTTCCCTTGCTTCAATGGTTAAGGTATAGTATACATATCCGGCAGCAACATTGGTAACTCCGTCTTTGGCGAGCGTATAAATAGGAATGTTGGAAACGCATTCCAGGATGCCCTGTTGTTTATCTGCCTTTTTAATGACGCCTACCGGATTTTTATAATATTTATTTACCCACCTGTACGCCCTGTCATAAAGTTCGCTGGAAGAACCTTTCATTTGAACGACGCTCTTGTACGTTACTAATTTTGTATTTTCGTCAATGGGCATATCCGGAAATGAGGAATGAACGGTTTTCTGTCCGAAAGAACAAATCGGTAACATGATAATGGCAAAAACGATACTTGAAAATTTTGATATTCTGTTCATAGTTTATCTTTTTATTATTCTGTTATATGTACAATATATAAAGTCGTGCGGATGTCTTTCATCCTTTTTACAATTAATTTCTTCTATCAATTCCCAATGGGAAAAATCAATTTCCGGAAAAAACGCATCAGCGCCTGCAAAAGTAGCATTTATTTTGGTAAGATACAATTTTGATACCAATGGAAGGAACTGTTTGTAGACAGAAGCCCCTCCTATGACGAAAACAGATTTGTCTTCTGATGTCATTTTCAAGGATTCATCTATGGAATAAGCCACTTCGCACCCTGGTAATTGCAGTTGCCTGTCAAAGGACAATACGATATTTCTTCGTCGGGGCAGCGGCTTAACCTGAAGAGAATGATAGGTGTTTTCTCCCATAATAACAGTTGAATCAAGCGTTAACTGCTTAAAACGTTTCATATCATTGGGCAAGTGAATCAGCAGTTCATTGTTTCTGCCGATTTCGTTATTTTTCCCTAAGGCAACGATGATGGAAAGAGTATTAGAGGTCATGTTTCGTTTTTTACAGAGTTTTATTGTAACAGTTTATTAAGCGTTGTATGAATATCGTTGATTGCTATACGGTTTTGCAACATGGTATCTCTATTGCGGATGGTTACCGTATTATCTTCCATTGTTTGGTTATCTACCGTGATGCAGAACGGAGTACCTATCGCATCCTGACGACGATAACGCCGCCCTATCGCGTCTTTTTCGTCGTACTGACAGTTGAAATTCTCTTGCAAATTCTTTAATATGTCGTGCGCCATTTCCGGCATACCATCTTTTTTCACCAGCGGTAAAACGGCAACCTTGTATGGCGCCAAAAAGGGAGGAATATTCATCACCGTACGAACAGAACCGTCTTCCAACTGTTCTTCCTGATAAGCATTACAGATGATTGCCAAAAACATACGGTCTAAACCGATAGACGTTTCAACGACGTATGGAACATAACTTTCGTTTAATTCAGGGTCAAAGTATTGTATCTTTTTCCCTGACAACTGTTGATGCGCGTTCAAGTCAAAGTCTGTTCTTGAATGAATCCCTTCCAATTCCTTAAACCCAAAGGGGAACTCAAATTCGATATCCGTAGCGGCATTGGCGTAATGGGCTAATTTTTCATGGTCATGAAAACGATATTTATTTTCAGAGATATCGAGCGCGTGATGCCATTTGATACGTTCCTGTTTCCAATGTTCAAACCATTTCAGTTCTTCTCCGGGACGAACAAAAAACTGCATTTCCATTTGTTCAAATTCCTTCATACGGAAAATAAATTGCCGGGCAACTATCTCATTCCGAAAAGCCTTTCCGATTTGCGCTATTCCGAACGGGATTTTCATCCGTCCTGTTTTTTGTACGTTGAGAAAATTCAAGAATATTCCCTGCGCCGTTTCCGGACGTAAATAAACAACGTCGGCAGTCTCTGTTGTCGACCCCATTTGAGTAGCAAACATCAAATTGAATTGACGTACTTCCGTCCAATTCCTGCTTCCCGACACGGGACAGACGATTGCCAAATCGTCAATCAGTTTTTTTATCGCCGCTAAATCGTTTGTCGTCATTGCGTCCACAAAACATTTGCTAATCTCGTCAATCCTTGCCTGATATTCCAATACTCTTCCATTTGTCTGACGAAACAGCGTTGCATCAAAATTTTCAAAACGTTTTGCCGCTTTGTCTATTTCCTTTTGGATTTTATCTTCTATCTTTTGGATATAGTCTTCGATTAAAACATCGGCGCGGTATCGCTTTTTGGAATCTTTATTGTCAATCAGCGGGTCATTAAAAGCGTCTACATGTCCTGACGCCTTCCAAACGGACGGATGCATGAAAATTGCCGAATCAATACCTACAATATTCTCATGCATTTGTACCATGGCTTTCCACCAGTACTGTTTGATATTATTTTTCAACTCCACCCCCAACTGACCATAATCATAGACAGCGCTTAATCCGTCGTAAATCTCGCTGGACGGAAAGATAAATCCATACTCCTTTGAATGGGATATTACTTTTTTGAATAAGTCTTCATTATTTGACATTACGTTTTTTCTCTAAATTATACACAACATATTTTCACTGCAAGACAAGATGTTCTATCAGGATTTTGTTTCTATAAGAATCATTCTACTCCATCATTCCGCCCCTACAGGGCTTAATAGATATTGTACATTTCTCATAGGGCATTGCCCAATGCTATTGATTCCGCACTTTCCTCGCTTTTCATATCTTCCAACCACAACAGGCTACGACCTCTCCCAATACCAAAACAGCAAAACAATCCACCGCTAACCCCGTCGCTCACAAAATAACAAAAACCGGTTCTGCAAAGATTGCTAACGTTACTATTTTACAACTGTCATACGGGGTGCAAAGATACAACTTTATTCCCAATATAGCATTATCTTTTTTTGGGAAAAAGAAATAAGGGGGTGAAGGAAATTCGGCAACAGGCAGCAAGCAACAAGCAGCAGGCAGGCAAGCCAAGAAGGGCGAAAGCACGAAAGGGCGAAAGGAAATTTGGCAACAATCAACAGGCAACAAGCAGCAGGCAGGCAAGCCAAGAAGGGTGAAAGGACGAATGGACGAAGGGGCGAAAGGAAATTCGGCAACATGCAACACGCAACAAGCAGCAGGCAGGCAAGCCAAGAAGGACGAAGAGGTGAAAGGAAAAAAGAGAGTACAAGGGACAAACAAAAACTCATTTACTCGTCCACTAATAAACACCTGCAAAGCAGGAGTTTTGCCTTTAATCACAGACTACGCTATTCGGGAGGTAAAAAGGTATAACCCTTTTCAAAAAAGGGATAACCCTTTTGAGTAAAAGGGATAACCCTTTTGAGTAAAAGGGATAACCCTTTTGGGTAAAAGGGATAACCCTTTTTGAAAAAAGGATAACCCTTTTTGGGGGTAGACTTGAGAGGGTTTTAAATATCTTGACTTCCAATAGTTTTTGAAATTGCTTTTCAAAGTTCAAAACGTCTTCTGTTGAAATGGATATTTGGAGAAAACCTTACTTTTTCGCTGGGCATAGTGTCCTTTTGCACCTTGCACCCTGCCCTTTAATCCACCCAATCTCCGTGGGCTTTAATTAGCTGGATTAGCATTTCAACGGCGTTGTTTTCTTCTAAGTTTCGATATATTGGCTGCTTTCCTTTATAGAGCGTAATTTTTCCTTTTCCGCTTCCTACAAAACCATAATCAGCGTCAGACATTTCTCCCAGACCGTTTACTATACAACCCATTACCCCTATCTTT
>JAISDH010000014.1 GCA_031264975.1 Bacteroidales bacterium | reverse complement strand
ATTGTATCATTTTTAGTAAAGGCCTATATGATTATTATTATCACTATATTTGGAGAATGCTTCGAAAGGAGCATCTCCTTTTTTAAAAAACTAAAAATGTTATATGGTATAAAGAGTTTTGTAATAATGGGTTTAAATGATTTTTTAGGGGAACGCTCTGAAAGGAGCGGTCTCCTTTCTTTGGGAGATAAAATTAAAGGAATAAAAGAATTCTTTTTCATAATAATTTTTTTTTATGGGAGTACCGCCTCTAAAGGGTGGTACCTCCCTTTTTTAATAAAGAAAGGGCTATGGAAATGAGAAATACTGAGATTCAAAATTTGTTTTCAGACGGGAAACGCTTCATTAGAGGCGTCCCCGTTCTTTCTCTATCTGCGAAAAAAAATGTTATGAAGTACTGCGTTTACGATATGAATAATTTTTTGACATTAATAGGGGACGCCTTTAATCGTGGGCGTTTCCCTTTTTTTAGAGTAGAGTGGACGATACAAAGAATATATTTATGTTTTAGGTGGACAGATTAAATTATTAGGGGGAACGCTTTGAAAAAGTGTTCTCCTTTTCTCTCAGAGAATGTATTTGGAATGGAATTTTTTTTTATTATTTTCATATTTTAAAATTTATAATTATAAGGTTAGGGGACGCTTCTTTGGAAGCGAACCCTTTTTTAAAGAGGAAAAAGGATTTGGCTTAAAAGATTTTTTGTTTATTACATCGTTTAAATTTTTTAATTAATGTATCAGGGAAATGCTTCTTTTGAAGCATTTCCTCTTTTTTCTCTGAAAAAGAAATATTGGAAATAAGATATTTTTTTTTGATTTTTTCATAGTTTTTATTTAAATTAATTTAGAAACGCCTCTTTTGAGGCGTTTCTATTTTTTTGTTGGTTCGGTTTCTTTGTATTTTACCGGCAAAACAATGCCTTCTTTATCGGTTGGGCTGCCGTTTCATCTTGAAAGGGGGAACAATTTTCAACAGGAGTGGCATAAATTTGAAGAAAAATTGTTTCCAATTCTTTTATATCGCCTTCAATACCTTTCAATTCGTTGGTCATATACAATTTGAAAGCCTCTTTTTCTTCTTGAGAATAATGATGAGCATATTTATTTGAAAGGCGTAACATATCAAAGGCGATATAATTGGTTTTCCACAAGGCATAGTTTTTATATATTTTATGGTCAATGATTTTCACCAGAGATTTGAATTTTTCATTGTGAAGAAAAGAGTCGCAGTATTGAAGTTCTTCTTCTGTAATTGTTTCAGCAACGGCAAGATGTATTTGTCCTTTCCATTGTTTGATACCCCGGAGGACGCTAAACATATCTTCATCGTTTTCTTTGATATACGTTTTTCTTTTCGAGATATAGCGTTCTCTGGTTTTTAGGGCGTCGCAGGGCTCATATTCGTATGAAATAATTACAGGCGTGATGTTCAATTCCATTAGATTATCCACAAAACCGGCAGAACTGCTCATGGCAAACATTTTTAAAACTGCCATTTCGGTTGCGTCAAAACCATTCTTTGTACGTCCATTTCTTTGCGCTATCCAGGTAGACTGACGTTTTTCCGTTATCGCATAACGCATGTATTGAGATACTTTTAATGAATTATTGAAAATCTCTCTCATTGTTCCGCCCCGTACAATTTTGAACATTTTGTTCATTTTTCCGATGTCGATAACCAGGGGAGAACTCATCAAATTGCTGCCGAAGGTAATTTCCGACGTGTCCAAACCACATTCATGGAGAATGACTTGCAAAATGGCAGAATCCAATAATATGTCCCGATGATTGGAAATAAACATGTAATTTTTATCGGTTGACAATCTGCTCAATCCACTATAGGAAAGTCCGGCAGAGGTTTCTTTGATAATAGAGCGTATTACCTTGTCCATTACCTGTTCCTGAAACTCATTTACCGTCCGTATTTTTTTGAAATTCTTCGTAAATGCTTCTATATCTATGTCAGGGAAAATATGATTTACCATATTCCGGAAATAAATATCTTCGGAAACACGCTTTATCGCGTCCGGTATTTCTTCATTATAATAAGGTCTTGTATCTTCAAAGTCAAGGTTTATGTTCATGCTTTATTTTCGTTTGTCTATAAATTTTACGGGTTTTCGTTTCGTTTCAGGGAATTGGATTTTTCTGATTTCGTCCATGTTTCCAAACTTTACTTTGGGCGCAACACGTAATTTCGCCCTGAAATGGTCTTTCAGTTTTTTAATAATTTCATCACCCTGTATGTGAGAACCGATTATTACAACCACTTCATCCATGCCAACTTCATTGGAATGTACCTCTACAAGATAATTTTCAACATAATCGATATTGTCCAAAACCTCGAAAATAGAAGCGGGGTAAAGCGTAGTTCCTTTTAATTTAATCATTTGGTTTTTCCGTCCTGCAATCGGGCTGATACGCATCGTTTGTCTTCCGCAGGAGCAAGGCTCGTAATGAAACCGACAAATGTCGCCTGTTTTAAAGCGCAACAAAGGCATTCCCTCTACGCCCAACGTGCTAATGGTGAGTTCTCCCAATTCGCCTTGCGGTAGAGGATGATTATTTTCATCCAGCAATTCACAGATAATTAATTCGGGGTGATGATGTCCCCCTTTTCCGGCTTCGCATTCGCAAAAGGTGGTGTTCATTTCGGTTGATGCGTAAGTAGAATAAAGTTCGACGTCCCAATTTTCCTTAATTTTTTGTCCCAACAAATTAAATGCAAAGCTATCCTGTCGAATGTTTTCCCCGATGCAAATTGCCTTTTTGACGCTCGTATTATGGTAATCAATATGATGTTCAACGGCGTATTGAATAATCTTTGGGATAAAAGAAGGTACGCAAATGATAGTATCGGGTTTAATTCTTTGTATTGTATCCCATTGAAGTTCAGGAATGCCATTGCCCACCCTGACAATACTCGCGCCCATTTTACGAATGCCCAGAAAATAAGCCAATCCAGCCATAAACCGTTTATCAATGGTGGTCATCAGTTGGTATTTTTCGCCCGATTTTCCACCGGCACAAGTAAAAGAAATCGCCTCGTTATAAGCTAATCGTTCCAAATCATTATCGGTAACGGCAAAAACCGTCGGGTCGCTCAAGGTACCGGAAGTGGTCATGTAATCCACTATCTTTGACTTGTCAACACAAAAGAACTCATCGTTATAGAGTTGCAAATCTTCTTTTGTCGTAACCGGAATGTGTTGCAAATCGGATAATGATTTGACTTTTTGAATATCTATTTTTTCTCTTTTAAACAGTTTGGAATAATAGGGGGACTTTTCTTGCAAATAATCCAGCAAAACCGCTAATTTCTTTTGTTGGAATTTTTCGATTACAGACAATGGTTGACGTTCTATTTCAGGTTGAAAATTCATATTTATCATTTCAAGATTTTTATTTCGTATAACCAATCCTTAAAATAGTTTTTCCAACCGGC
>JAISDH010000009.1 GCA_031264975.1 Bacteroidales bacterium | reverse complement strand
AAGGTGTTTTATTGCTTGTTGTGTGCATTTCAAACCAATGCGTTTCCTTTAAAACAAACAGGTTGTCAGCAAAAAAAATATGAAAAGTATAACCCAAATCCTTGGAAATAGATAAACCGTCAATTCCTGTTTCTTCGGTTACTTCCCGCATAGCCGCTTCCTGGTCGGTTTCGCTTCCTTCAACGTGTCCTTTGGGAAGATCCCATCGTTCGTATCGGTAAATACTTAGAATCTTGTTGTCTTTTACTACAAGTCCCCCTGCCGTTCTTTGAAACTGAAAGAAACTTTTTATGCTTTTCAGAATCATATCTTTTTCGCTCCGCTTTCTATAGAGAATATACACGAATTTATCTCCTGATAAAAAGTTCGTAAGCAGTTGTTTCATGTTCAACGACGCATGAAAGACAAAAGAATCTACATCTTTTTGGGGGATTCGTTTAAAATGTTCAAATCTTGTTACAGATAAGGCAATTTGTTTATAAAAAAGTTTATACCTTTGCATATCGAAATTTTTAAAACATAACGAATGAATTTATCTGTAAATTGTGCTAAGTATTTGTTGAAAATCAAAGCAGTAAAATTAAACCCTGCTCAACCGTTTACATGGGCGTCGGGATTAAAGTCTCCCATTTATTGCGATAATCGCAAAACGTTGTCTTATCCTCAAATAAGAACTTTCATCAAAGAGGGTTTGGCAGGAATGATTAAAGAGAACTATCCGGAGGTAGAAGTTATTGCAGGAGTTGCAACAGGAGCCATTGCACAGGGCGCCTTGGTAGCGGACATGTTGGGATTGCCTTTTGTGTATGTTCGCAGCGAGGAAAAAAAGCACGGCTTGACCAATCTTGTCGAGGGAGTAGTCGCGTTTAATCAGAAGGTAGTTGTGGTAGAAGATTTGATTTCTACCGGACAAAGCAGTTTGAAAGCAGTAGACGCCTTGAAGGATATGGATTGTAAGGTGTTGGGAATGGTGGCTATTTTCACTTATAATTTACCCATCGCCCAACGACGATTTGAAGAGGAAAACCTTCCACTGCATACCTTGACAAACTATTCCGTTTTAGTCAAAGAAGCGGCAGCAGAAGGCTATATAAAAACAGACGAAATAGAAACATTAAATCATTGGAGTAAAGACCCAACCGCATGGGCGGAACAATTTAAATAAAATGGAGTTAGCAAGTAAAAAAATAACCGTACAGACGTCCGAGAAAACAGTATTCAATCTGCTGATTAATTGTAATAACATTGCCAAGTATATTCCGGAAGATAAAGTACAAAATTGGCAATCTACGCAGGATTATTGTTCATTTTCTATTGAAGGAGCAGGAAAAATAGAGATGAGTATACAGGAAAAAATCCCTTATTCTTCTGTTTCTTATTCAGTAGGCAATGCACTGACAAAAACAACGCTGATTGTTTTTTCTATTAATAAGGTAGAGGGAATGGAAAATATTTGCCATTTGCAGACAAATGCAAATTTGGAAATACCTTTCTTTATGGTAGCAATGATAAAGCCTTCTTTACAGCGTTTTGTAGATATGCTGGTTGAATACATCAAGAAAGCCGCTGAAGAAAACAATTCTTAAAATAACAAAGCATACCATTGTGAGGAAACTTAAAAAATATGGCTTATATGGTTTATTGATTGTTGGTTTATTATTGGCAGGTTTCCTGCTAATGCCTTATTTTCTATCGCCGGTATATCATTTTTCGCAACCGAAATCATTTTCGGGAAATATGTATTATAATCCTTATCAACAAATAGACAGTTCATGGGAAGTATGTAATTTTCATGCACACAGTCGCAGTTGGGGTGGATTGACAGACGGTAAGAACACCAATATAGATACTATCTTTGAAGTATACCAACAAATGGGTTACTCTCATATTGGCATTTCAAATTATCAAAAGATAACTCACATAGAAAAGGAAAATGTTGCGTCAATTCCCGTGTATGAACATGGATTCAACATCAAGAAGCGACATCATTTATGTTTGGGAGCAGATAAAGTTTCCTGGCTGGATTTTTTCTTTTTCCAAACCCTAAACCACAAGCAATTTGTATTGGATAAGTTAAGACCGACCACTGATTTTCTCGTAATCAATCATCCCAAATTCGCCAATGGTTTTGAAGAATCCGATTTTTCGTACCTTTCAAATTACGACGCAGTAGAAGTTTTAAATCATTATCGAACGTCCATTTCTCATTGGGACAGCGCTCTGTCTTCCGGGTATTATGCTGTTTTGCTTGCCGACGACGATATGCACAAATTGGACAGAATGGATGAAACGGGCGTAAATTTTACGGTAGTTAATACAAATTCTCTTTCCCGTTACGATATTATCCAATGTTTAAAGGCAGGACAACATTATGGCGTAAAAGCTCATCTTAAACCAAATGAAAATTATCAAATCAAAGCCGAACGAATAGCGCGCTTGGTTCATCCCAATATTCTTGAAATGAGAAGAGATACCTTGTTCATTCAATTGGATACAATGGTTTCGGTTATTCGATTTGTGGGAGAGGGAGGTAAATTAAAGGATTCGGTTACTTTAACTAAATTGGCTCAATACATCTTTCATCAAACAGATACTTATATCCGGATTGAAATAGAGGATATGGACAGTAATCTGTATTTGTTTAATCCGGTGGCGAGGAGCGAGAATCCATTTCCGATAAATTCATCTCGCGCTGACATTGATTGGAATAAAACAAATGGCAAACGAATAGCTTTATCATTGATTGTATTGTTGTTTGTTTTTGGACTATATTGGCGGAAACGAAAGGCTTACAACAAAAGATTTCAGCTGTTTTTCCAAAATCCGTATCATCTGAAATTGACAATTCTTCTGGTTTTATCCATAGCAATAAAAATCCTTCTTGCAGTAAATGTTGAATTAACCAATGATGAAGTATATTATCGCTTGTATGCGCTGTATCCTGATTGGAGCCATTTTGACCATCCTCCCATGGTGGGGTGGATTATACAGTTAACCACATTGAACTTGTTGTGTGATTCGGAATTATTTATTCGATTGGGGGC
>JAISDH010000091.1 GCA_031264975.1 Bacteroidales bacterium | reverse complement strand
TGGAGGTCGCTTCGGACGAGTATAACTTCAAGCAAAAGACCACGACAATGATGCTCGAGGAATTAAAAAGCGATTCGCTGACAAACGCAATCCAGTACAGCCTTATGGAAAACGATATGGGCCGCGAGGAAAAACGCTTCGAACGCAGCCGCGAAAGACTGGATAACCTTATTGTCAGGGCGCCGATTGACGGACAGCTTAGCTTTATCAGCGCCGCTTATGGCGAAAGAATCGGTTCCGGAGCCACTATCGGAGAACAGAAAGTTATCGACGACCTGAAAATCAATACTAAAGTCAGTGAATATTATATTGACCGCATATCTATAGGCCTGCCGGCAACGGTTACATACCTGAATAAAAAATACTATCTGAAAATCACCAAACTGAATCCGGAAATCAAAGACCGCATGTTCGAAATCGACCTTGTCTTTACAGGCGAAAGGCCCGATAATATAAGAATCGGCAAAACGTACAGGGTTCAGATAGAACTCGGACAGCCCGAAGACGCACTGATTATCGATAAGGGAAATTTCTATCAGAATACCGGAGGTCAGTGGATTTTCAAGCTGGATAAATCGGGAAATAAAGCCTTCAGGACAAATATTACTGTAGGACGTCAAAATCCGGGACAATACGAGGTGCTGAACGGACTGGAGGAAGGCGATAAGGTGATTATTTCCGGATACGGCAGTTTCGGCGAAGCTCAGGAATTGATGCTGAAATAAGAATGACGCAAATTTATGTTTTAAAAAGAGACGCACGAACGTGCGTCTCTTTTTAAAAACAGTCTCCTCAAAATAATATTTCGCCGTTCAAACCAAATTCGGTTTATTATAGAGCCAAAAAACCTCTCCCCGATTGTACCTGAGGGAGAGGTTTTGCTGTTAAGATAATTGCACGAATGCAATCAGAATCTGAATCCAATACCTGCCGAAATAAATGTCCTGTTCCAGAGGTCGCCGATTCTGTATTTCGCTTCAAAGTTCAGAAACAGTTTTTCCGTGAGTTTGAAATCAATACCGCCGCCAAGTTTAACGCCAAATTCGTTGTAGGAATCGCTTTCGTCTTCAGCATCTAATAACTCGCCATATTCTCCAGCGTCCCACTTAAACTTTGAGCCAAGAAAACCGGCTCCAACCAGGGGATATACAGTAAATTTGTCACTAACGAAAAACAGATAATGAGCATTAAGACCTGCATCCCACATACTTGTCATATCCTTTTCAAAGAAATAGTTAAACGCTGCCTCAATTCGGATTGGCCTGGTTATGCTGTACTGTAATTTTGCGCCCAAACCGAAATTTGTAAACTCCTGACCTGCTCCCAGTACGACATTTGCTCCGGCAGCAATATCACCCTGTTCCTGCGCACTGGCCGTTAAACTCACTGTTAATCCGGCGATTGCAAGAACACAGTACAATAAGAAATTTTTCCTGCTCTTTGTAAGGTTTTTCGGACTGACCCCGTTTTTTTGAATGCTCTCTGACTGCATTGCACTGCGTGCGTACAACTTTTCTGTTGTTTTCATTCTTATATCCCTCATACGTGTCGGGCGCAACTGTTAAATTATTTTTTTAAAGAATTATTTCAATAATTGTTACACAAATGGTTTTAGAGTATCTCATAATAAATTGTTTATTATATGTTCTGTAACTATCTCGTTTTCACAGGCAGGCAATAGTTTGCCATACCAAATTGCCAAAGGATGATCTTTATCCGAAGAAATATCCAAATCGTTAGCCTTAATTAAATCTTGGGCAGTGCTTGCTGATTTGTTAGTGAAGTGTCTGATACTGTTCAATCCATTTATCCAATACCACAAATCAGTATCTTGTCTTTCCATTGTAAACAGACCTTCCTTTTTGTCTATTACAACAACTTTTCTTTGTTTTGACAAATCGCTCTTCAACATGCTAAATACCGAATTGACATGATCGTCCTGAAACCCATACCCTATAAACAATATTGCATCAGACTCATAAACCAATTTCTCTAACATCGAAAAATATGATAAAAACGGTTCTCTTAATATCTGATTTACTTTATCATATCCTGCTATAATAGTTGAATTTAAGACAAAACCTTCCTTTGTTTCCTTATCACTATTTCCCAAAGGACTTTTATAATTACTATTGAAGTTATCCAAATTTTCATTCCAATATATTTGAAACAGATTATTTGTTTCTTTATTGGATTTCATATCGAAAAATACTGAGCCATGCAAATGAATCCCATAAT
Organism: Bacteroidales bacterium; assembly: GCA_031264975.1. GTDB lineage: Bacteria > Bacteroidota > Bacteroidia > Bacteroidales > WCHB1-69 > JAIROC01. The sequence goes on along the minus strand of JAISDH010000091.1, from coordinate 599 downwards.
TCCATTTTTCATTAAATAACAACCGGCGATTAAACTTGCCGTCTTTATCAAATCCCGTTCTGTTACAAGGGAAACGCGTAGTTAGAACATTGTCGTAATTAGTTGTAACATACGAAATATCAAATTTCTCCTGAAGTTTATCAAAAAATGATTTCAATCTGTTCAATTCTTCACTTTTTTTATCTTTTAATTCTTTAGATTTTTCAATAAAATGTATGTTTAATCTACTTATTAGAGATTTATATAAATTGAGAAAATCTTTATCAGTCATTTTTTCTTCATTATAATACAACACCGGAGGTATTTGATTGTTAATACACTCTTCGGAAACAAATCTTTTTAATGGGAATTTTGAAGATTTGTTCAATATTCTCCACAAACATTCTATCATATACAAATTGCTTTCAAAATTTCCGTATTGATATTTCTTCTCCTGTATACAAGGATTTCCGTATTGATCTTTCTCCGGTATACAAGGATTTCTGTATTTATCTTTCTCCTGTATCCAGGAATAGATACTTTTGGCAGGATTACACAGCAATGGAAAAATTGTCAATGCTTCTTTTTCAAATATTTCCTTGATTTCCCCGTCTAATGGA
>JAISDH010000086.1 GCA_031264975.1 Bacteroidales bacterium | reverse complement strand
TGGTTTTTCGTGCCGTCAGGTACGAAATGTATATTTTTCTGCCAACATTGTCCTCCATAAGAGACATGACGAACAACAAATAATGGACGTAAAATTTAAAAAATTGCACCCTAATTCTTGACACCCCACCCGTAGGGACGGAATGTGAGGTGTGTGCGGTTTCTTTCTACCAACATTGTGTGTCCCTACAGGACACCACCAAAACCGTTATACCTTGTTTATTTCGTGTTCCTTAAGGATATTGCATATTGCCGCAATAATTCTTTCGTGTGCTCCAGCAATTCTTTTCCTCCAATCCGACCATGTCCCGGAATAACCGTTTTTACATCGGGAAATTTTGCAATCGTTTTTTGAATGGTTTCCGGCCATTCATCCGTTTTTGCATCCGATAAATTACCGGGGTCTTTGGAATCGAGGTCTTTTACCAGACATCCGCCGAATAAAATTTGTTCGGAGGGAATCCATGCAACAATGTTATCCGTCGAGTGTCCGGCGCCTAAATAGTAGCAGTAAACCTCTATATCATTCAGCTTTAAAGAAAGAGAATCGTTGAACCCCTGTTGCGGAACAGGCAATCCTTTTTCCTTCAGAATATCAACAGTCATTTGATTGGCGTACGATTTCACGCCTTTGGAATGAAGACATCCTATTCCACCCACGCAATCGTCGTGCCAGTGACCGGGAATGAAGGTGGAAACATCGGTTCTTAACGAATCGGAAATAAACGCGAGCAGCTTTTCGGTTTGCGCGTTATTCCATGGGGAATCAAACAGAAACGCTTCGCCCTTATCCACCAGCAATAAGCCGTTTGCACCCACTTTTCCAAATGATTGCGTCTCAAAATAAGACACGTGAACGTATGCTTTTTCCGAAAGCTTTATCAATTCCAAATCGTCGGCAATATGTATTTTTTGGTACCCGGATTGAGCCGATAGAGAAAATTGCACGAAAGTAAAAAGCAGGAACAGTATATTTGTTTTCATTTATCTATTGTTTTCCATTTGTTATAATCGCATGATTAATTGATTTTTTACTAATTCCCACGCCTCTTGCGGATTATACGCATTGTCGGGGCGCAGCAATAAATCAGTATCGCCCAAAAATTCCTCATCCTGCATTTTCAGCTCCATGTTTTGCAGGTATTCCTTTTGCGTTGGCGGATTATCTACCACAAAACCGATATATTCGCGATAGCAATGAATAATATTTTCAACGCTAACTGTTTGTGTTGAGATTGCCCTGTAGAGGTCATACAAGTCACGACCTTTGCGACGCTGGTACATGGCGCGCAGCTTCGTACCCAAAAGTTCTTCCAAATGATAGGTTGTTGCTTTGCAGCTTCCCGAAAACCAAAGGCTGTTGACGCTGAAATCGTATTGCGTTAATCCCAGGACGTTGAAATGCTCCCGTGTATTGATTTCGACTTTCAGCCGAACAGGAACGACAGGCGGAATTTCTGAATCAAATCTGAAAATAAGCGTGTTATTATGTGCTTTTTGTTTTATCTTCGGTTCGCCAATAAAGGACAGAACTTCTCTGATTTTGTCCATTGTTTCTTTAATTGGCTCTGCACTTATCTGTACCAAATCAATATCTTCCGAATAACGGGCTTGGGTTGCATGTACAGCTTGTGTAAGGTTGTACCGCCGCGAAATGCCAAATGTGAAGCCAAATATTCATTGTTAAACAGGGCGACTAATGCGCGGCAAATTATCAAATCCTGTTCTATTTGCGAATTTCTTTTCCATGGAAATGATTCCGACCATTTTTTTATTGCGGGTTGAGGTATCATAAATCGTCTGTTTCTATTGTTTCATTAATAATAATTTGCCATTTTGTATTTGTTTTGCTATCTTTTGTCGGTTTGCTGTATTTCAAGGGTATTTTCTGAAATTTGCAAGCAAATTCTTCGGCTTTTGCATGTAAAACTTCTGCCAAATCAACTTGTTCCAATTCCTGCTCCAGTAAATAACCTAATCGCTGTATGCTTGAAGCAGGTACATAATCAAAAAATACTTTATCCAGTTGAGTAAAACTTATGGATTCGACTAATTCGTACAGAACCGTAGAGGCACGATTCTGTCCTCCGATTTCCTTTTGAAATGTGATTAAATCAGCGGCGGTCAGTTCTGGTTTTGACACTTGAATATCGCCGTTTTCCGTACGGAATGATTTAAGCCATATTTGCGGTATTGTTTTGCGGGTTGCAATAAAATTTATGTAAGTTCCTTTTTTTGCAGTATCCCTCAAGGGTGGATATGTGGATATTACCGAAAAAATCTGCGGCTGCTGGTGAGCAGCTCCATAAAAAGCGGCAGCATCAAGCAAAGCAATATAATATGGTCGATTAAGATGTTTCATCAAATCGTCGATATAAAGTTCCGGCGGAATCATTCCCCGCAAAGCGTAAGCAATCGGGATAACTGCGTAAAAACCTTTCAAAACAGGAACAATTTCATTCTTTTTTTTGAGTCTGTTCAGTGCATTTTTCACGGCCTGCTCCGTGATTGCCGAAAAATGTTCTCTAATTTCCTGATAAGCAAAAGTTATCCGACCAAGTCTTTGCCTGTCGTCTATCCAGTCCTTGATTTTATATAACGAATCGTTTATCATATCGAAATATATTTTGTTTGCGAAAGTACACATTTTTCGTGTACTATCGCAAACAAATTATGACTTTTTCAATACTGCCGTGCATTTCTATTTATATTTTGTTTGCGATACTTCTCTAAAAACAAGAAGTTTTGCAAACAAATTATGGTTTTTTCCTTTCAATGTACTTCGTTATATTTTCCGTCCGATGTAAAACACGTATCCGTAGTACTGTTTGTATCGGGAATACATTTCCGCCTCGCGCCGCATGTTTGTAATTAAAGATTCGGCTGTTTCGTTGCCGGGATATTTTTTCAGGAACGCTTCCTGCGCAGGGATTTGCGGGATGTAAAAGTTGTCCGTCCAGCAGTTTTCGGGCAGGATAAATGTGGCGACGGGGATGTAGCCGGCTTTTTGCATTTGAGCCGTTTTGTTCGGAATGGTATCTATTTCTGGATAGGCATCCGTCCAGAATGTCTCGATTTCGTGCGGACGGCTGCCGGTAAACCACGACGCCTCCGTTACGGCGACATAACCGCCTGTTTTCAGAAACTTTCGCCATTCGTTCAGTCCGCGTTCAAAGCCGATGTTGTAGATTGCGCCTTCCGACCAGATTACGTCTAATTCTTCATTCCCGTAACTCAGACTGTCCATTGAACCGATAACGCCTTTTACCCGGTTGCAGAGATTCAGCTTGGCGGCGTTGGCGTTGAATTTGTCGATAAATGCGGGAAATAGGTCTATGCCTTCAATCAGTCCCAGTGCGTTTTGGGCAATGACCATTGTCTGGCTGCCCGTGCCGCAGCCGAGGTCGGCAATGCGGGATTTTTCATTGAGACTGTCTATAAAACTCAATGCCTTGCGCGTTGCTTTTGGACTGCCGGGACCTTGCCGCTCCATGCCCAGAAAGTATTCGCAGATTAAATTCACGTCAAATTCGTGAATGGATGTATTTTCGTCGTTCATAATTTATTTTATTATTTTTATTCTCATTATCGTTTTTAAATTTTCCTTTTTTGTTTTCCTTGAACCGTTTAAATAAATATCATGTGTAAACCACCTTTTTTGCGTTCAAAATTCATAATACAGAGATATTTGCTTTTAAGAGTTTTTCTTTTGTTATGGTAAACCTTCCCGAATTAGCAATCCCCACACACGAAGTCAAAAGGGATATTGAA
>JAISDH010000460.1 GCA_031264975.1 Bacteroidales bacterium | reverse complement strand
TCAACTGAAAATTACCATGCAAAGATACTCATTTTTACCAGATTGCGAAACGGTCATGCCCGGCAACTCTCCCATTATGTTATAGTATCAATGATTTCAGGCGATTATCATATTATTATCCAATCTTTCTTCACGCTGAATAAAAAGAAAAGGTACACTACTAATGTCTGGTTCATCTTACAATTGTTTTTATTGAAAAATAACTATTGCATTGCATCGTTGCGTTAATGCCCTATTACCCTGTTACATCGTTGCTTTGTTGCCCTACTGCATCATTACCCTGTTACCTTATTGCCCTGTTGCATCAAGGCATTGTTACCTTGTTGCATCATTGTCTTACGGCATCATTGTGTCATTGCATTGCTGCCCTATTGTCTCGTTGCATTATTACCCTGTTGCATCATTGCACCAATGCACGCTTGCATTGTTGCAACAGGGAAGAGTGGAATCATCCTTTTCACATCCAATTCTTTCTTCTCTAACGATACATAATGCTGTATATCATCCAGTTGTACTATACTCGCTATTTCATATACAGAGGGCTACATCTAACTTTTCCTTTGAAATGATACACATTTATGACAATGGTAAAAGCAATCGAAAATACAGCTATCACAGGAAAGGGGCCAACATTTACCGCAGGTAAATTTGTGTTCGCCAGAACACAGCAAGTTGTGTTTCATGCAGCACGAAATAATTCGTGCTGCATGAAACATACTTGCCGCTCGCTTGTAGGCTCGGGCGATTTACTCCAAAGTCGTAAATCGTGTATGGACGATTAATAACAGCTAAAAGTTGCCGGTATGACAGATGGAAACAAAAAAAACTTGGAGCTATCGGGAACAGAAAATATATCATGCAGCAGCAAATAGACCGGAATTACAACCTGATAAAGGGGAATAAATACGTATTATAGCATATCAGAACCTGATTGGATTGGAACATACAACGTCGAACATCACCCATCAAACGCCATAATACCTCATAGTTGGTTTCACATGCTAAGTCCCTTTTTGAAGATAACTTGAATCCTGCTTCATCCGCGTTCAGGCCCTCCGGGTTTTAGAGAAAAATTTACGGGCGCTTCGCTGGTAAATTTTCCCCGTAAAAAACGCGGATGAAGCAACATTCAAGTTGAAGTTTTGGACAGAGGGACTTAGCATGTGAAGCCGAAACGATGACGCATAGCAAATGCTAGTGATGCTGTGTCAATATTCTTTCTCCCACCTTGATACATGGCTTTACGTCACTAATGGACAAACAGATGTTTTTTTGCAGCCTATCACATCAGAGATAATCAGCGAGGGGGACTAAAGCTGTTCGCCTCACGAATCTGCATACGATTGTTTTCAAGCTACGGGATACCTCGCTTTTCCGCAAACTCCCCAATGAAAACCAACCCGACCAAGAACTACAGAACGATTCACTTTACGGATCAGGAGTTAGAGAAGATAACGATAGACCTGGGAGGAACAAATCGGGAAATTATTGTCCTTACGAAGGAGTTTAGAGAGAAATTTTGGAATAGGGAATAAAAAAGTATTCAATACCCCTAAAAAATTCTATCTTTGAAGTCGAATCAATTTAGTAATCCGATGAAAATGAATCGTATCAAAGAGATATTGCAGGTTAGTGTGAAGAATTTAATTACAGATAAATAATACATGGCAAAAAAAGTGAAAGAGAAACAAGAAAAACCGATAGAGGTTAGCTTATGGGAATCGGCAAACAAACTGCGTGGAAGCGTTGAGCCTTCGGAATATAAACACGTTGTGCTCGGATTGATATTCCTCAAATTTGTCAGTGATAAGTTTGAAGAACACCGTGCGAAATTAATCGCCGGAGGAAAAGAAAAGTATGTGGAGATGCCCGATTTTTACAACATGAACAATGTTTTTTTTCTTGAAGAAATTTCCCGTTGGAGCTATATACAAGGAAAATCGAAACGGGACGACTTGGCCTTAATTATTGACACAGCCCTGCATACGATAGAAAAAGACAATAAGAGCCTGAAAGGAGCTTTGCCCGACAATTACTTTTCCCGTTTGGGCCTGGAGTCGTCAAAACTCGCTTCATTGATTGATGAGATTAGCGACATAAACACCCTGAAAGACAAAGAACAGGATGTGGTTGGACGTGTGTACGAGTATTTTCTTTCCAAATTCGCTTTAGCCGAAGGAAAGGGTAAGGGAGAATTTTACACTCCGAAAAGTATTGTAAACCTGATTGCCGAAATGATAGAACCCTACAAAGGAATTATCTACGACCCCGCTTGCGGATCGGGAGGTATGTTTGTGCAATCCATTAAATTTATTGAGAACCACCACGGCAACAAAAAAGAAGTTTCCATTTACGGACAGGAATACACCAACACCACTTACAAACTGGCGAAGATGAATCTTGCCATACGCGGTATTTCCGCCAATCTGGGAGCAAAAGCTGCCAATACCTTCTCCGACGACCAGCATAAAGACTTAAAAGCTGATTATATTATGGCTAATCCACCATTCAACCAAAAAGATTGGCGTGCAGAAGATGAACTGATTGACGATCCTCGTTGGCGAGGCTA
>JAISDH010000430.1 GCA_031264975.1 Bacteroidales bacterium | reverse complement strand
CTACGGGGAAGAGGAGGCAGGCGGTACACGTTTTTCTATTGATATGATTTCCCTAACGGGAAATGCGTAAAAATAGACCGCACTCAGCATAGTAGATAGATTTGAAGTTATATGAAAGTGGACAAGTTTTTTGCTTTATTGCTTAACGTTTTAAGCGTCCCAATAAGCAAACAGATAATACAGATTTGAAAAGATAAACATAGGTTATCTGTGAAAATCCTTTTAATCTGTGTCATCTGAGCGCTTATAAGGTATAGTATTAATCACCAACCATTAATCACTATTTTTATCCATGGTGATAAGGTTCGTTTTTCAGTATGGTAGCGGCTCGATACAATTGTTCTAAAAAGATGAGACGAACCATTTGATATGAAAATGTCATGGAAGATAACGAAATCAAATAATCTTTTCGTTGATATAAATCTTTTGAAAAACCATACGTTCCGCCTATGGCAAAAATCAATCGTTTGTTTCCTTGCAACATTTGAGATTGGATAAAGATGGAAAAATCTATAGACGAGTATTGCGTCCCCGTTTCATCCAATAATACAACGGTATCGGAAGGAGACATGCCTTTTAAGATGACTTCTCCTTCGCGCTTTTTTTGTTCATTGAAAGTTAAATTCCGGGTTTGTTTCAGGGCAGAAAGTTCTTCATATTCAAAAGGGAAATAGTGATTCAATTTTTTGCAATACATATCAATCCCTTCTTTGAGGTATCTTTCTTCTGTTTTCCCTATGGACAGCAATTTTATTTTCACTTATTTTCTCAGTTGCAGTTGTAACCCTTCTTCAAACACTGTTGTTGATTTGTCAAGGCGGTTAATCCTGTATATTGATTTCAAACGACAACCATATTGTTGAGCAACACTACGCAAGGTTTCATTTGCTTTGAGAATATGTTGTTGTTTTTCAGCGTATGGTTTTTTCCGTTGCAGATAAATCATTTCACCCGGCTGGGGTTCATATTTTCTATGGGGAACGTCATTATACAGTTTCAGTTCGCCTACTCCTAATTGAACGTCTACAGCTATTTCGTAAAAGGTATCTCCTTCCTTTGCAACAATGAAGTAAGAACCATTATTGGAATAAACAGTACGTAACGTATAAGGATAACTTACCGGAGAAAATCCTTTATATTGTTCTTTTATTGCCGCTTCGAATTCGGTAGATTGTCTCTCTTGCAGGGATTCGGGTTGCTGTTGTTTTTGTTTCAAAACATTTCTTTCGGTATGCCTGCCCGTTTTTTCTTTCTTTGAAAACAGAGAACGGGATTCTTTTTCCGTCTTAGCGTCAGTTTTTCCATGCTTATTCTCTGCCAAAGCAGGAGAAAAATCTTTCTGGTCGTAGACTGTCAAATTATATTCTTCGATAATACGAATCAATCGCTGTGGATATTCCGGATGAGTGGCATAACCTGCTTTTTTCAGTTCATAAGCCCAACCTCGGTAGTCGGTTATTTTTAGCGTAAATAACTTTGCGTATCGGTCGGCTTTCAAAAATTGACTATGGTCTTCAAACGATTCCAACGGCGATTTATATTGTCTGAAACATTCATTTTTCGCGTCGTCATCTTTATGGTATGTTTTGCCTGTCCATGATTTATGACATTTGATTCCAAAATGATTGTTTGCATGTATTGCCAATTCACTTTTTCCTGCCGCCGACTCCAAAATTCCCTGCGCCAGCGTAATACTTGCCGGAATTTTATGCTCCTGCATCTTTTTTATTGCCACGCTATAGTATATTTCAATATAGTCGCGTATATCCTCTTTATTATAGTTTTGTGAAAACAGAGAAAAGGAGTAACAAGCAAAAAACAGAACAATGTATCTTTTCATGCTATACTTTTATTTACCAAATAGCGACCCGTTGCTCTGGCGGCAAATACATTTTATTTTCTTTTTTTATTCCAAACGCATCAATAAACGCTTGTATATGAGGAAGCGTTCCGTTTACTCTCCAAATTCCCAATGAATGCGGGTCTTCTTTTGTACGGCGTTTTATTTCTTCATCTCGAATATTACTTGCCCAAATTGTTGCGTATGCAATAAAAAATCGTTGTTGAGGCGTAAACCCGTCCATTTCTTCCTGTATTTCTCCATTTTCGATGGCTTTTTGTAATGCAAGATAAGAAACCTGCAATCCTCCGTTGTCGGCAATATTTTCTCCCAATGTAAATTGACCGTCTGCAAAAATTCCGGGAAATACTTCTATGCGATTAAAATAATCAACCAATACTTGCGCGCGTTTAGAAAAATTATCTGCGTCTTCGGCTAACCACCAATCATTCAAATTTCCGTCTTTGTCGTATTGTCTTCCCTTATCATCAAATCCATGCGTCATTTCATGACCAATAACCACGCCAATAGCGCCATAATTGGCGGCGTTGTCTGCCGTCATATCAAAAAACGGCGGCTGAAGAATAGCGGCAGGAAAACAAATTTCATTTGTATTTGGGTTATAATAGGCATTTACCGTTTGAGGAGTCATCAACCATAGCGTTTTATCCACCGGCTTATCTATTTTCGAGAGTTGATAAGCAATTTCAAATTTATTTGACCGTAAAATATTGGTATAGTAATTATCTTTTTCAATGCCGAGTTTTGTATAATCTCTCCATTTGTCAGGATATCCGATTTTTACATGAAAGGTATTTAACTTTTCAATTGCTTTTTCTTTTGTTGTTTCCGTCATCCACGTATTTGTCTTTATACGTTCTGCTAAAGCAGATTTCAGATTATCAACCAACTTCAACATACGTTCTTTGGCTTCTTTGGGAAAATACTTTTCTACATACATTTGTCCCACAGCTTCTCCCAATATATCATCTACCGTATTGACAACGCGTTTCCAGCGAGGTTGAATAGCTTCTTTACCGGAAAGAATTTTCCCATAAAACTCAAACTTTTCATTGACAAAATCGTCGCTCAAATAACTCGCCGCATGATTGATTACACTCCACGCCAAATATGCTTTGATATGGTTGAGTTCCAAGTTTTCTATTAGATATTCTACCTCTTTTATATAATCGGGTTGCCCAACATTAATAGAATCAATATCAGCTAATCCCATGTAAGTAAAATATTTCTTCAAATCAAAATGCTTCATCAGACTTTGCACTCCTTGAAGATTCATATAATTATATGTCTTATAAGGGTCTCTTAATGTATTTTTGTCCATTGACGCTTTTGCTAAACGTGTTTCGATATTTAAAACGATTTCTGCCAACTCCGCATCTTTTCCTTTTTGGTTTAGCATATCCGCAAAACCGGCGTGAAGAAACATATTTTGAATTAGTTGTTTGTATTTTTTCCGTATCTCCTTCGTTTCTTCTTCCAGATAATAATCTTTATCTCCCATTCCCATACCGGCTTGCCACATCCATGCAATAGTCATATTGCTGTTTACTGGATTCGCTTCGGGAAAAACGCCAAAGAAAGAATTTATTCCATAACTATGTAACTCCGCGATTTTTTCATGAACATCCTCCCTGGTAGACAATCGGACAATGTCGGATAACATGGGCAAAACAGGATTTGCTCCCTGTTCCTGTAACTGCACGCTATCCATTCCCAAATTGTACAAGTCTCCAATTTTCTGGGCAATAAGTCCCTGTTTGTTTTTATTGGAAGCCAATTCAATAATCAATTCTTTTAGTTTGAGTTGATTGTCGTCTATCAACTTATCGAAGTTTCCATAACGAGAATGTTCCGGCGTAAGAGGATACATTTTCATCCAACCGCCACATGCATATTGATAAAAATTATCTCTCGGATTTGCCGTTGTGTCCAAATACTGTTTATTTATTCCTGATATCAACATATTATTCTTTTTTGATTTGTTACTGCACGCGTTCATTAATATTATTAGCAGTGCACTTGTTATTAATAAGATACGATTCATATAAACTTATTGTAATAGTAAAATATTATTTAATTTAGTTGTCAGCAAAGTTAGCGATTAATTTCATATTTTATCGTTTGTTTTTATCCAAATTATTAAAAAGGAATTGTTGATAAGTATATTTGTGGGGGTCAAGAATCGTATTTGAAAAAAAGCTAACTGTTGTATATCAAACATCTATGAGCAATTTATATTTTTTTAAGAATAAAAATCTCTTTTATATGAAAAATTTATTTACTTTTGCAGTTCATTAATTATACATAGTAAACCATACACATAGTAAACCATATCGCTTATAGAAATAGTTTTACCTTTTATTTATTTATCTTAGTCAATAACAGGAAAGGAGTTTTTTTTGAAGACAAAATTATTTCAACAAAATGATGAACAGTTAGTTAAGAAGTATATTTCAGGTTCTGAACCGGCATTGGAGGAGCTTGTCATGCGTTACCAGCAGAAGGTATTTTCCTATATTCTTACGGTTGTCCGTAATAAAGAATTAGCGGAAGATTTGTTTCAGGAAACGTTTATTAAAGTAATAAATACTTTACGAACAGGGAATTATCGAGAAGAAGGAAAATTCAGTCAGTGGATAATGCGTATTGCACGCAATTTAATTATTGATTATTTTCGCAGAAACCAAAAGATGTCTTTTGTCGAAAATAATTACGGAGTTGATATTTTTGATGGGTTTTCTGAGCCTTCTATGTCTATTGAACAAGTCATCATTACCAAACAGATTTACGAATCTCTGAGCGATTTGGTAACATTACTCCCAAAAGAACAACGGGAAGTACTGATGATGAGATTGTATCAGGACATGAGTTTTAAAGAAATCGCTGAGCAAACCAATGTCAGTATTAATACGGCATTGGGAAGAATGCGCTATGCAATTTTAAATCTACGTAAACTCGTAATAGAAAAGAAGACGATACTAACCTACTGAAGAGGAGAAAGGGCGAAAGGAAGACCGCAACAAGCAGGCAGGCAACATGCAGCAGGCAACAAGCAACAAGCTGCAAGCAACAAGCAACAGGCAGGGAAGCCGCGAAAAAATGCTCGTTGTTTGTATCTTTCGTCTTTTCGTGCCTTCGCTTTTTTACTCTATTTTATTATTCATCCTGCTCATCCGATAATCCTGTGAATCCTGATTCAGACAGAATAATCACCATGAATCACTATTTTCCACCATTTCGTAGCGCAATTTATCCAAGTGATAAATTTTTTTTCGCCCAAAATCTCCCGACAAACAGACAAAGATGCCCCTCAAATCGCCTCTTTTTGCCCGCTCATGAAAAAAAACACACGATGAATGTAAATTTTTCTCCCACTATGACAATAGATTAGAGAGAGTAAGGAAAAAAATCATGTAATAAATTGAAAAAAATGCTGCAAATTGAATTATGTATTAAAAAAATTACTATCTTTGCCGCGTTGGCTATAGCTAAAAAAGAATAGCCGAAGATTAGAAGGAATTAAAGAAATAAAAAGTATAAATGAGACTGAACAGTATTACAAGTTACAAACAAAAAGATACAGGGCAATATATTTCTACTCCTATGTGTGGCGGGATGGACTATGCGCAGATGTCACAAGCGGAAGTTTTCTTTTCGCTCTTTTCCTTCGTGGCTTGCCTGCCTATTGCTTGTTGCGTGTTGCTTGCTGCCCTTCTTCCTTTCGCTGATTTCGACAATCATTTTTTATCACACTTCCGACAATTTCTGCCATTTTGCAGCGAAATATAGCCCAAAATCCCACCCAAAACAGGGATTTTCGTAGCTTTGGAGTGTAAAAATACTATCCCAAAAT
>JAISDH010000429.1 GCA_031264975.1 Bacteroidales bacterium | reverse complement strand
CGAAGCGTCAGCGTCTGTGCATTTTGTTCCAGTCAAGTTTAATTAATTGTCCATCTTTAATAATTATGCAGGAAATTTCTCTTTCTCTCCCTGTTCTCCAAAAATCCAAATTCATAAGTACAGTATCGTCGTATGTCGCTGTTATCGGGTTGTGGGTGTACAGGTTGTTGTTGAATAGAGGATTAATTATTTTTATGACGTTATTTTCTATTTCCGCGAGAAAAGTTCTGTCGCGCCAGTTTACCATATAGACTGTTTTTCCCTGATAAGAGAATGAAGAAAATGCTAAAATTTCCCACCAGCCAAAAATAGTTTTCGGTTCTGTCGATTTATCCGTATAGCCCAGCGCTTGGCCGTTATGCATTGTATTAATTTTATCCATGTCTGTCTGTGATAAATTATCCGGCAAGCCGATTGATTTTAATACACTGTGTCCCATCATGTGACCTAAATGAGAAAGCACTAAATACTCATCTGTTTTCCGGATTGAATTTGCGCAGGTTGCTTCTGTAAAAAATATTTTCCCTGTTGATTTGCTGTAAAAATAAACCGTGCCTCCCCATTCTCCGTGACAGTCGCGAAAAGCAATATAACTGCTGTCCTCAAACAGTTTCAGCCGATTTTTTAACGGAATGAACCTGTCATATTCAGTCCATTTATTTTCCGGGTTTAAGAAGCAGTATCTGTTTTCTGCCCGGCCAATAAGTTTTCCGTCAACAGCCCAGTGGTATTCAAATTTTTCCGTATTAATTTCCTTTTCAAATTCAAGGTCTCTTTCCATGGACGGAATTGTATGGCAAACAAACATTCCCTGTTCAAAGAGAGAAATAAGCCTGTTTTGATAAACGACAGAGAAGGAAACAGGAAATTTATCGTCAAACGGATTTTTAAGGACAATTTCCTTTATGTCAAAAAAGACAGGAATATCGCTTATTTCAATCCTGTATTCTTTATTTTTATGAATTGACGGCAATGCAGTTGCTTCTTTCGAATGTCCGGCATATTCTTCAAAATGTTCGATCATCTTACCGAAGTCCACTGATTTGTCAGGCTGTATGTTCTTTGTCTGTCCGTATGACACAAGACTGAAAGTCATCAGTATAAAAGTCATTTTGTTTCTCATTCCTGTTTATTTTTACAAACTAAGGCAAAGATAAGATGAATTTCAATACGCAGTATCAATTAAATTTTAATTTTTCGGACAAAGATGGCGGATTTATATGCAAAATAAGGTTTTTAAGGATGAAGGTGAAACGTCGGGAACTGTTTATTGACCGGATATGGATACATTCATCCATACCGGGAAATCATTCCGTCCTGAATCCGGCCATTCAGGGAGAAATATAATCAATTAAAAATAAACACAGTCCGGAATGCATCGCCCGGTAAAAAAAACGGTGTTTTTTTATGATTTGCTTGTTTGTTTTAAATAAAAGAAATATCTTTCGCACGATTTTAGAATGACGACTGTTTTTCATGTTTGAAATGACCTTCCGTTAATAACGGAACCGTATTTCATGTTTGAAACGACCTTCCGTTAATAACGGAACCGCATTACATGTTTGAAATGATCTTCCGTTAATAACGGAACCGCATTTCATGTTTGAAATGACCTTCCGTTAATAACGGAACCGCATTACATGTTTGAAACGACCTTCCGTTAAAAACGGAGCTATGAGAAAGAAATGGATTGAATTAACTGATTAAAAGGAAAGGAAGATGATTAAAAAATTTCAAATGATGCATTTACGCAATGCGGAACACTTGCAGTTTATCACCGATGCCGACAGGATATTTGGAAAATACGGGGCGGAAGAGTAGGTACTGGCACCGGTATACGCCGAACTGTCGCGTCTGCGGCAGGAGGAGGAAGCGGCGATGGCCTTCGAACTGAGTAACGCTAAAGTGAAAGAAAAGAATGTAACCGAACATCATCGCGACCGGCTGTACAGTAAACTGTTCAACTACGTAAAGTTGATTTTGTACGACGAAACCGACCCGTTGCTGGAAAATGCTCAACGGATAATGAAGGTGATCAGGGAAACGGGCAATCCGACCCGCCTGCCCGAAAATGCCGAAAGCGCCATGCTGACTACGCTGGGCAACAGACTCGAACCCTGTCGCGCCGACCTCGAAATCATCGGTGCACTGCCCCATCTGGAAAAACTGCTCGAAGCCAATCGGCAGTTCATGCAGTTGGAAAGCGAATGTCGCGAACTGACTGCCGCCGGAAAATTAGCCGCGATCCCCTCCACTTCGACTGTTCGCAAGCAAACCGATCCGGTCTACCGCCGGATTGTGGATACGATTAACGTATTTATTCAGTTGAACGGCGATGCCGGCTACAAAACGTTAGTTGCCGACCTCAACACACTGATAGAAAAATACGATGCCCTGCTGGCCGCACGCAAGGGGCGGAAGAAAGAAGAAGAAAAGAAAGAAGACGCCAATTAAAACAGGCATTATACTATGAAAAATTGTTCTTTTTCATTGCACACGCATGCCTGTAAAACCACAGGAGAAGTTGGCCGGACAATTCTTTTAAAGGAGTGAGAAAAGAGAAATAATAAAACTCTGATTTCTGATTATTGTGGAAATTGATATGAATCTCAAGAAATGTTTTGGGGCTTGTATTGATTTTTTTTATCTTTGTCGTTGCAATTATTATTGAATAATTCTATGGCAAGTATTTTGAATGAATACATCTCAAAACGTTGGGGAGTGCTTGAATTTAAAGCCGAACTCAAGTCGTTAATTGGTCAATACAACACTTTGACCGGCCATAATCTTTTCATTTATGCTGCCGACTTTAACAAAGGAAGAAGGGGTATAGATGTCAGTTTGATGCAAGACGATTTTTATACCATTTAGGATATTTTGCGTGAATCCGATAAAGAGCAGATAGATGTTTATCTTGAAACTCCCGGTGGCAGTGGCGAGGCAGCAGAGGAAATTGCAAAATTCTTACGGAAGAAGTTTGACGAAGTTAATTTTGTCATTGCAGGCGAAGCCAAAAGTGCAGGAACGATTTTGGCATTATCGGGCGACAATATCTATATGTGCGAAACAGGCAGTTTAGGGCCAATAGATGCTCAAATCAAAATAGGTCGTTCCGTTGTTTCTGCTCACGATTATAAAGCGTGGGTTGATGAAAAAAGGACTGAGGCCACCAACAACGGTCGGCTAAATCCATTTGATGCCATAATGGTTGCTCAAATTTCGCCGGGTGAAATTTACGGAGTTGTAAATTCTTTGGAGTTTGCAAAAGATCTTGTAAAGGGATGGCTGGAAAAATATAAATTCAAAAATTGGACAACAACACAAACAACACATAAAGCGGTTACTGCTGAAATGAGAAAACACAGAGCCGAAGAGGTAGCCGATAAATTGTGCGACCACATGAGTTGGCGCACCCACGGCAGGTCTTTGAAAATGGATGACTTGAAAGATCTGTTATTGATTGAGAATATTGACGGTAACCAGCCTCTTGCCAATATTATCTATCGTATCAAAACAATTATCAGATTAATTTTTGATACCTCTACCGACTACAAACTATACTTCTGGGAAGATTTCCAAATAACAAAGACGGCAACGGTGGTAAATGCAAATATGCCTACACCGGCGTCTTTCCCTGCTCCTAATAAACAAAGTGTGGTCGAGCAGGCTTTTTTGAATATAAATTGTCCTAAGTGCGGGAAAAGGCACGAAATACCCGGCTATTTTGATGTTGACAGCAACAAGATAAAACAATTAAAATTGCCAATCAACAATAAAATACAGGACAACGACATTTTAATATGCGATGGGTTAGGTTGCAATTTCACGATAGATTTGAAACCTATAAAAAATCAGATTGAAACTCAATCGAAACGAAAAATAACATTTAAATAATATAATTATGGCAAATACAGCAGTTTATGAAACAGATAAAATAATGGACTTTATTTGTGAAACAAGAGATGGTAAGTACACTGCAGAAAAGCCGGATTTGACGCAGATTACTTATGCAAGAATGGAAATTCAAGAAAACGACGCCTCAAACATTTTCAATGATTGTTTTGAGGAAGTTATTCTTTATGGAATGTCATATTAACCTGAGTTTTGGATAAGCATAATTTTATATTTCATACGGGATAGTTCTGTGCATTGCCCGTCAGGGCAT
>JAISDH010000399.1 GCA_031264975.1 Bacteroidales bacterium | reverse complement strand
ATTTAAACGGCGATGGAAAGGAAGACCTGATCTATTCTTATGAATGTGCAGAAGGTTTGATTTGTATCCGCATTTATCTTCAAATCAATGGCGAATATGTCAAGCAGTTAGACACAGCTCGCGGGCCTTATACGTTAGAAACTTTCTCAGGTGATAAGAAACTTCAATTAACAGAATCATGCTGTGGGGAGGGTCTGTTCAGGTTGTACCAAACCTATAGGTTCGACCAGACTTCCATCAGGCTTGTTGAAAACTATATCGTAAAGAGTTTCGCCAAGGATCATGGGAATCCGTCTGTAAGAGGATGGGTGAGCGGCCGTTATACAGAAAAAGAATAATGGATCAGATAAAACAACGAAATAAAGTTATACTGATCCTGCTCATCATTATTTCTGTGGTTACGGCATTCGCGGTTGCAGGCATTGAGAGCCCTAAAGCTGCTATTCAGCAGAAATTGGACGGACATTGGTATATAGAGTTTGAAAATTCTTTCATGGATAGAGACACTATATATAAGTTTGCTGATGGGGCAATTTTCTTTGAAAATGATAACACAATAAAATTACCCGGGGTATATGAGGCTTCTACGGATCAAAGAACGGAAGGCACCTGGAAAGTTATCCGTACAAACCCCGACAGTGTACTTTTTGATGTGCCCGAAAATACGCTTCACGGTAAGTATGCCATTCGATTTTTTATTGATAATGACGATATCGGCTGGGTGGATTCGCCACGGAGCATTCTCAAAATAGAATTAAAAAATGACAGTACGCTGTTGACTTGTTACAAAACAGTTGTTTTTTTATAACAAAGATTTATGGGATTGGGAAAACAATACTTGGAAAATATGGCCCGAATAAAACAGCGAAATAAAATTATAACCCTGTTCATTGTTCTTTCTGTGGTTACGGCATTCGTATATGCAGGCTTTGAGAGCCCTAAAGCTGCTGTTCAGCGGAAATTGAAAGGATTCTGGAATATAGAGTTTGAAAATTCTTTCATGAATAGAGATAGTATATACGAATATTTTGGGGTAATTATTTACATTAGAAAGAATGACGCCATAGAATTACCACGGGTATATATGCCCGGAAAGTCCGGGAAACAGCATGAAGAACTGGCGCGAAAAGCGAGAGGCGCCTGGAAAGTTATCAGTACAAACCCCGACAGTGTATTTTTTAATGTGCCTGAAAGTCCGTTTCACGGTAAGTATGCCGTTCGATTTTTCATTGATAATAAAGGTTGGGTCAGTATGAATAAGAGATATTACATTTTTAAAATGGAATTAAAAAATGATATCACGCTGTTGATTTGTAACAAAGGAGGCGCTATGACTGACGACGATTTAAAAGATTGGGAAAGCAAGAATGAGTAGAAAATAGGAGCCCTCACCTGCAAAACTCTGTTTTTATTGCCAAAGTGTCCGCAGTATTTGAAGACATTCCGGCAACATCACGGATTAAAACGATTATTGACTATTTCCAATTATTTTTCATCTTTTCTAAAAAAAGACTCTTGTCTTTTTCATTAGGAGCAGAATTTTCAAACCAAGCTAAAGCATTCTCCTTATTTTCTGTCAGGTATAACATGGCCGCTACCCGTGCAGATTCTCTTAATGAAGGCTCGATATAATCCCTTAGGAAAGACTTCTTCAACCTTATACCTTCTACAATGCTTTCTAAGGTAGGAAAGATATTGTTGAATAAGTTAAAAGCTCCTTCCGTTATATTTTTTATAATCTCCTGCACTACATTATTTACTTCCGCTACGTTAGCTATGTTGATGGAAAAATAGTTTGGTTCATGTTCTTTAAAATAGCCTATGGAGCCGGCAATTATTGGATATGAGTTTGAAAAATCTGTTACGATCTTCTTGTCCAAAGCATTTACTTCTTTGTAATAGATATTACAAAGAGCGGTTATTTCTACATAATCATAAGGAGGTCTACTTCTTCTACTGTATAAAATAATACATTCTTCTCTTTTAAACGGAGATTTCTTCCTGACAAATTTTCCACCTCTTAAAGTAAAATCTTTATCTGCTAAATATGTTTGAATTTCTTCTTTTACTGTTAAAAATAAATCACTCATAATTATATTTTATTTACATCCTCTTCATAGTATCTGAACCGATTATAGTACAACCATGTTTCACTATCCTCATACTGCCCTTGGTATCTGAACGGACAATCACTCAAAGAACGTCCAACAAAGTTAGCCACTTTCCCGTACATATCCAAACGTGCCTCCCATGTCAAGCGCCGTGCCGGTTTCTTTTTAACGTTTTTTTGTTATGTCTATTCAAAAAATGTTCTCATATTTGATGGGTTAACAAACTAACCGGGATTAAGCATACATAAAATTAGGATAGTTCAATGACTTATAAAATTACAACCAGATGAAAAAAGCAGTTATTTTGGCTCATGCGCAAACGTCCGTGGATGAACCAGCACCGTGACTATCCAAATATCAAGCTGCAACGATACAAGAATTAAAAAAAAAGTATTATCTATGCACCATGATACATACAAC
>JAISDH010000046.1 GCA_031264975.1 Bacteroidales bacterium | reverse complement strand
GGCTACGAGGGATTGTTGAACATTGCGCATGACAGTCCGCCGGAACAGGGCATGGCGATAATCCGGGAGTTGCTGCAAATGGAGACACTCCCCCCGGCAATAAAAATCCGGGCGGTCATCTTGCAGTCAAGATATGCGCTGCCGGGGCGGCTCGTTTCCGAGCTGGCGCCAGACCTGACGTTGACGCCCGGCAGGGAGACATGGCTTTACACATGGTCGGAAAATAATCCGGGCAACCTTGTCCTGGCAAAAATGCTGGCCGGCGACAAACCGCCCGACGTGGAGCTGGTCGGTCTCTGCCTGGACGGGGAAACGGTGGCTTTGACGCAAATAAACACTGGCGGGGAGCGGCCTCCGGGGAGGCTTGTCCGGGACGATGGTGTCATGTCCGCGCATCTGCTCATGTCCGAGGCGGGGCTGGCGTATCGTGTGGATGCGGATGGCGTGATCCGATCGGTGTCGCTTATGCGCGATATGCGCGACATGCGCGACATGCAAAGCCAGCGTGCGAATGCGAACACCTGACGGGAAAGGAGCGCGCCATGATATCCATGAGGTTTGGTTTCATGCGGGACCAACCAAAGGGGTCAGGTTGATTTTTATCACTTTTTTCTTGCACTGGGGACCAACCAAAGGGGTCAGGTTGATTTTTATCACTTTTTTCTTGCACTGATAGGCTGGATGGGCAGGGTGGGAGCATGCCAAGAATGATGCGAATACAATATCCCGAAGTGCTTTACCACGTGATTAATCGCGGCAACTATAAGAGCGACATATTTGCGAGCGATGGGGCGAGGAATGCGTTTTTGAAGGCACTTGGCGAAGCAGTAAGGAGGCATGAATGGAAGCTGCACGCCTATATTATAATGAGGAATCACTATCATTTGGCGCTGGATTTAAATGAATAAAGGTGACAAAAATCAACCTGACACCTTCCGCCCTCATATAAATAAATTAGAGCGAGAGCGGGCAGGCTCAAACGAGCTATACAGTTATCATTCAAAACTATTATATTTCATTCCTGTTTTTATAATCACAATCCAGCCGATTAATTGGGATATCTCGAATTTTAGCAATCTGCTAATGCGCCCTGTGTGGCGCTATGGAAGATGGAAGCACTTTTTGCATCTATGGAATAAAAACAAATTTATTGAGTATAACTATAACAACCTCATGACGTTGATTGATTATGTAAACAAAATTGGGCTTGAGAATGACATTGATATATATAAAGAAGATGGGGCACTGCATATCTCCACTCCCAATGCGTGTTTTATGGAAATGTTTTGCCCTGACTTTAATCAGGATTTCTTTGAGGAACTTTTTATTAATTGGGCAAAGAGTGTCACATGTTAATAAAGCAGAAACAAAAAGGGGCCAATCAAAGGGATCAGGTTGATTTTTATCACTTTTTTCTTGCACTGATAGGCTGGATGGGCAGGGTAAGAGCATGCCCACGCCTGTCCCCTTTTGCTCTCCTCCGAAAAGGCAAAAAGGGAAATTTAGACGGAATTAAGGAAATTTGCCAAATTCAAATGTAGAGCACCGAAAAAATGAGACGTATTTATATTTTTTATATTATTCTAATAAGCATGTGTTCATTTCTTTTAGGTTGGTGGTTGCGTTCAGCGCAGATGAAACAAATTGAGACGAAACTTTCGGTTGTGTATAACACAGAAGCGCACATGATTACAGTATATACATATTATATGAATTCGAAAGCTGAACGCCTTAAAAATGGCTATCAATATAACTTCACTACAGATTTATCATTTGCAGAAAAATCTTTTTATAAAGACGGATATGTTGTGCCAGAAAAAGCATAGGGATCTTATTTTGAAGCCAGCACAAACATCCCAGACGATTTTTTCGATAAGTGTTATGAGCCGAATTAACATCAGTGTTTTTACCGAGTGCGCCGATTGTGGCAAGTCTTCAATTAGTGACAGGCGTTACTTTAAACATAATGGAAAATTTGTCCCTTAAATAAATTAATATATGAAAAAAATACTAATAACGGCAGGCATTTTTGTTATTTTACATATAATCATTTCAAGTCATACGAAGTCCAAATACGCATGGTCGGCGGAAGGGGCTGCACTATTAACCGCATATTACAATAATCACAATGTTGTGTATGGTCGGTGGCCAACGATTGAAGAAATACGAGAATATAGAGGTGTGCGATTTTTAGGTGCAATTTATAATTCAGAAACCCATTATTTTGAACTTACGGAAATAGGTAAATACATGTCCATAAGGATAAAGCCTGACGACGGGCAACTTGTGGTAAATTTCATAGATGATAAGCAAAATATTCCAATACAACTACAATAATAAATAAGAGGCAAAAAGGTGTTACTAACTTAATTGGCGTCGTAAAATTTGCCGATTTGGCATCGTAGAAGGCAAAAAAGAGAAGGCAAAAAAGGGCTGGATTTAAATGAATAAAGGTGACAAAAATCAACCGCCTCCTTTTGCTGTCTCAAATAACGTAAGGATCTGTATATGATTAAGCCAATAATTCTATTAATTTCATGCTCATTTTTCTTAGGGGCGTGTGTAAAGCATTCTACTAAAACTAACATGAAACCATTTATTCCAATCTCAGTTAAAATTTACAGAGGAGAACCGACACTTGTTGATTCTCCTGATCTTAATAGTGCCGAATTTCGTTTAGCATTACAAAATGTATTGGCTGAGTATAATATGAAATATGAATTACGTGATGATATTGTATATATTGAAGACTCTCTAGCGAACGATAGAGAGCTTATGATGAATTTTACCGATAAAACATTAAATCGTGTTATAACCACTCACAAATGAACCACTCACAAGGGGGAGCAAAAAGGGGCCAGGTCGAGGTGGTGAAAGCTCGGGGCGAAACAACGACGATCCCGCTTCAATTTTTAATAATCCTCAAGCCGTTAAGATTGGTGGTTTATATTATGACCCCTCATACGGAAAGACATTCACCTCGCTTGCCGATATTGAGGATAAAGCGATTGCTAGATACTACCTATCAGGAAACTGGTTGCTAAACGAAAGTGCTTATAAATTAGACCTTAGCGGACGTGGAACGCTGACTGAAACTAACATGCCAACAGCAGTTTACTTGTTTAAAAAGAATCCTCGTTCCAAAGCATTAACCGAACAACTCACCAACCGATGAAAACTAACTCGTTGAATCTACTGGCCTTGATTATGATATTGCTCTCCCACTCCCTTGTGGGAATCGCAGGAAGAGCATCTCCTCTTTCAGCATTGACTGAAAATAGGGATCAAAGCGAAAAAATGGAAAGAATATTCCTAGCGACGACCAAATGGGAGGCTGTGATATACTTTGATGGCAGTGTACGAATAGAGATATCCAAGAACAATATGATTCGTTTGGTTAGTAACTTGAATACAAATACGCCCATCTACCTACCCGCTGGCAGTATAGATTATGTAGCTTTAAGGGAAATAATCCAAGATAGGCTTAAAAAAACGCTCCCGGATGCAGATAAGCATATTATAGAGAAAACCTTTGTACAGATACTTAAGATTGGAGAGTCCGAGGCGGATATTAATGAAAATACGTATAAATATGTCGATTACACAATATGGAATAATTTTGTCGATGAAGTAGTAGAGAAAATGGGAGACAAACTAGAATATTGGATATTTTGGGAAAGGATTCGATATGGCGTGTCGATTAAAATAGAACCGGTGGATTATATTGGGGAAAGTCGAGAAATACAGATCGTCCCACTGACACAAGATACCCTTTTGATGCAATGGATTATCGGTTGGCGTATATATTTTTTTAAAGATGGGAGCATCAGTGTAAGACGGCGACTCGCAGAGTCTAAAGAAATTGAAGTCGCCACTGCTCCTGCAAAGAGCGTGGACGACGAGTGGATCAAATATCGATTAGTCTCCGCATGGAACTCAGGTTTTGAGTGGGAAAAACAATATGGACAGCGGCATGACTTTCCTTTATTAGGCAGCGTAGTTTTAGCAGGAGAGAGCAATATTCTGCTGAAACTTGGTGGTGTGTATTATGATTGGAACAACTTTGCCCGAAAATCTACCCCTGCATTGCAGGGTGCCATAATACCGACAGAACACAATGTTCGAATCAAACCTTACCGAGTAGGCAAAAGCATCCAGCCCGTGCCGCCTTCTGAGCGCGGCAAGTCCAAACCGATGCCTCCTGAGCTTAAGACTATCAAATGGTCTGAGATACCATCAGCAATTGGTCTTTCTACGATTAACCAGCTATTAGTAGATGAAACAAACGACACGTTTACACCTAAACCGGTCGAAACCCGCTCGGAAGCCATCCTCTATTTTAACGAAAACACGATCATACCAGTGGTGCCCACCAGTGCCTATGAAAGTGAAGATTACTATTACTTCAGCGGTGGCACCCGCACCTACCCGGTCACCGATTTCTCCACCGGCCTAGCCATAGAAAAGAAAACCGGAAGGATTTTTTCTTGGTAGCACATAACGATAATCACCCACAAGCCAACCATAAGCACGGCATACCAAGTTGTGTGTTTGAAGGAGCAATTCAATTAAAATGAAAAGGAAAAGGAAAATATGTTTTTTAATAGGGATATTACTATGTGTTATATCTAGCCTATGTGCCGTGATAAATAAACCATCGCGAATTGCAAGTATTGTAATAATTGTTGTAGTATTTTTCTTATCCGAGATAATATTCTCAAGTATTAGGACTGGAATTTATAGCTCAAGTGGGGTTGATATTTTTCGCAAAAAAACCCGCTTGCGTTTTGGTTTTACATGCTTTTGAATATAATTGTTATTATAGGCATGTTGTGGGTAATTGTGTATATGCTGGCGCATCCAGACCTATTTAGTTTATCCTGAAAAAGGTATATAATTGTTACGAATTTAATTTAATTGGGGCAAGCCAAAGGAGCCAAAGGGGTCAGGTTAATTTTTTTGTTGTTGACGGCCTGTTGTGTCCCGATAGTTGTGGTCGTCATGCCACGAATTTTGCGCATCCAGTATGTAGATGCTCGTTGCCATGTGATAAATTAGACACGTTGTGATATAAAAATCAAGAGAAAGCTCCGCCCCCGGAGACCTTTCAGGTGATGGCGTAATTCCACAGGCCGGCGGCCAGCACATTGAACCGGTCGTCGGTTTTTGGCAGCCGGTTGCGATATAT
>JAISDH010000341.1 GCA_031264975.1 Bacteroidales bacterium | reverse complement strand
TTCCTTCGCTAATAGAAAAAGTGTACTTTTGTAATCCGATTTCAGAATGTAGATTTTGAGAGAAAACACAGTTTATGTGCATGAAAGATAATGTTTGTAATGTTGATATTGTAATGCTGTTATTTAGTTAAATGATAAAACCCGAAATAGTAGAAGATATTTTAAATTCCGCTCGTATAGAAGAAGTAGTAGGCGATTTTGTTCGTTTGACCAGACGGGGGGTAAATCATATTGGATTGTGTCCTTTTCACGATGAAAAGACGCCTTCCTTTTCGGTTAATCCCGCTAAAGGAATTTTCAAATGTTTTGGTTGCGGAGTGGGTGGCGATTCGGTGGGGTTTGTCATGAAACATGAAAATTATTCCTACGTAGAAGCGCTTCGTTACCTGGCAAACAAGTATAACATCGAACTGAAAGAAGAACAACAAACCCCTTCGCAAATACAGGAACTCAATGAACGGGAAGCATTATATATGGTATGTGCTTATGCAAAGGATTATTTCTCTGAAAACTTGCAAGAGACGGAAGAAGGGAAAAGTTTAGGGCTCACTTATTTCAAGGAACGTGGTTTTTCTGCAAGAACCATTGAAAAATTCCAACTTGGATATGCTTCGCAGGAAAGAGACGTCTTTACGCAACAGGCATTGAAAAATGGATATTCTATTGCCAATCTGGAAAAATCAGGACTGACCGTTGTTAAAGATAACCACTATTATATAGACAGGTTTAAGGGGAGGGTTATTTTTCCTATTCATAATTTTTCCGGTCGGGTGATTGGATTTGGCGGAAGAATTTTATCCGCTATTCAAACGGGAAGTTCTGCAAAGTATATCAATTCGCCGGAAACAAGTATTTACCATAAAAGCGACGTTCTTTATGGTTTATATGTCGCCAAAACATCTATCAAGAAAGAAGACCGGTGTTTTTTGGTGGAGGGATATACCGACGTTATTTCCTTATATCAGGCGGGGATAGAAAATGTGGTAGCCTCTTCAGGAACCTCTCTCACCATCGGACAAATTAAACTGATTCGTAAACTTACCAATAATATCACCATTATTTATGACGGAGACAGCGCCGGAATTAAGGCGGCATTGCGCGGCATTTCGTTGGTATTACAGGAAGAAATGAATGTTCGTATTGTGCTTTTGCCGGAGGGAGAAGACCCTGATTCTTTCGCCCGTAACAATGTAAAGGACGATTGTCTGGCGTATATCAAAGAACAGGAAGAAAGTTTTATTCAGTTTAAAACAAACCTCTTACTTAAAGACATTGGAAACGACCCTATCAAGAAAGCTCAATTGATTAGCGATATAGCAAAAGACATATCGTTAATTAAAGATTTGGTGATGCGTTCCGTGTTTATTAAGGAGTGCAGTAACTTACTGAATATTTCAGAAGAAAATTTGGTACAGGTTGTAAGTAAGTTTCGCGTTAAGGCATATTATGACGAACAGGCGAAAACAAACGAACAGCCTGTCGTAAGTGAAGATAAGCAAACGCTGGTAGACGTTACAACTCCAACGCCCCCTTTGATAACCCCTCCCGCGCAACCCTTGACGTTGCAGAATGTGGAACGGGCTATTTTGTTTATACTGATAAACAGAGGCGAAGATATTGTTTACATTCGCAGCAAGACGGATGAAGAGGAAAACAAATTTGAAAGCATCCGTTTAGACCAATTTATTTTTGACGATTTATACAATGACGGAATTGTTTTTGAAAATGATTTATATCGAAAACTGTTTGACCTCTATGCGGATATTGCCGAACAACAACAGCAGGATATCGTTACTGCCTTACGTCGACATGAAAATGAAGAGATACGGAATTTATGTATCGAATTATCGGAACTTCCGATAGAGGCAAGTCCTTTATGGGAAGGAGAACGGATAAAAAACTATATTCGTTGTATTTATAATGATGAAGGCAAATCTTTGGAAGACGTTATCCGTACACTGCAACGGTTGAAACTAATCAAAATAAGGTCAATGCGGGATAAAAAACACGAAGAATTAAAGCAGATTTCACAGGAAGACGACGAACTTATCTGTCTGTTTGAATTACAGAAACTGAATAAGAAAATCACAGAAATAGAAGAGGTGTTGGGAGTAGTTTATAGACAGTGGTAAGCGCTGTTTCTTTTATGGGGAAAATAAAATGAATATATATATAGATGTAATACTGCCTTTGCCTTTGTCGGACTTTTTCACTTATCATGTTCCTGAGGAATGGCTGGATAAAGTTGAAGTTGGAAAACGGGCGCTTGTTTCCTTTGGGAGAAACAAGTTCTATGCCGCCATTATATACCGGATTCATGAAAACAAACCGCAACAATATGCCGTAAAAGATATATTATCCATTTTGGACGAATCGCCTGTTGTTAACGGATTACAGTTGAGGTTTTGGGAATGGATTTCCGATTATTATCTCTGTACGTATGGGGAAGTAATGGCTGTAGCATTGCCGTCCGCTTTCAAATTGGCAAGCGAAACCAAAATACGCCTGCATCCTGACTTTTCGGGAGAAATATCCGATTTAAAAGAGAAAGACTTGCTTATTATAGAAGCATTGGTGGATAAAAAGACATTAACCATTGGACAGGTTGAAAAACTGTTACACAAAAGTTATGTTATTTCTCAAATTAAAAATTTGATAGATAAAGAAGTAATCATCGTTTGCGAAGAAGTAGAAGAACGTTATACGACAAGGAAAGAAGTTTTTCTATCCCTTTCCAATACCTATACCGTTGCCTCAAACTCAAACAATCAATTTGTCGAGAGTCAAACCATCGATTCGCCGAGCATTGAACCATCGATTCATCAAGACTTGAATGAAAATGCTTTGTCTGCCGTTTTAAATACATTGGAAAAATCAACGCGAACGCAACCGCAAGCAGACGTTTTGCTATTATTCATCTCTGCTTTGCAAAAAAACAAGACAACGTACGTTCGCAAATCCGATTTCTTGAAACAGGAACCTGTTACTGAAGCCAAAATTTCAGCCCTGATAAAGAAAGGAATATTAACCGCCCAATCCAAAGAAGTAAGCCGTTTGGAATTGTTTGAACAAAAATATTCCACAGAATCCATCCAATTAAATTCGTTTCAACAACAGGCGCTGGATGAAATACAGGACTTGTTTCAAAGGCAAGACAAGGTACTTTTACATGGAGTTACCGGAAGCGGAAAGACAGAATTGTATATCAAACTCATCCAAAAGACAATCAATGAAGGGAAACAGGTTTTATATCTTCTTCCTGAGATTGCGTTGACCATGCAAATTATCAAACGGATAAGCGCCTATTTCGGAAAGGACGTTGGCGTTTACCATTCTCATTTTAACGACATGGAACGTGTTGAGATTTGGAATAATACCCTACAGAATGAACAAAACGGATATAAGGTTATTTTAGGCGCTCGTTCCGCTATTTTTCTTCCGTTCCACAATTTAGGATTAATCATTGTTGACGAGGAACACGATTATTCTTATAAACAGTTTGACCCAAGTCCCCGTTACAATGCCCGTGATGCAGCCGTGATACTTGCCGGTTTACACCACGCAAAGGTATGTTTCGGAACGGCAACTCCTTCTCTGGAAACATATTTTAATACCCAACAGAAAAAATACGGTCTGGTTAATCTGTACCAACGTTACGGGGGATTGCAATTACCGCAGATTCAACTGATAGATGTTCGGAAAGAAAAAAGAAAAGACCGCCTGCATTCCTATTATACCCAAACATTGATAACCGCAATGGAAAATGCGCTTGCCGCAAAGGAACAAATTATTTTATTCCAAAACAGAAGAGGCTTTTCCATGCACCTGGAATGTAATTTGTGCGGACATGTTCCTGTTTGTAAGTATTGCGATGTTACGTTAACCTATCATAAACAGGGGAAGGAGCTTCGTTGTCATTATTGCGGATATTCGGAAATGGTTCCTGCCAAGTGTCCCCAATGTAAAAATAACGTTATGGAAATGCGCGGCTTGGGAACGGAAAGAGTAGAGGAAGAGATTATGTTTTTCTTTCCGAACGCCAAAGTTGCCCGTTTGGATTATGATTCAACCCGCGCCAAACACGCCTATCGACGTATTTTATCTGACTTTGAGAGTGGGAAAATTGATATTTTGGTCGGTACGCAAATGGTTACCAAGGGACTTGACTTTGATAATGTCAGCGTGGTAGGGATTCTCAATGCGGACAATATGCTGAACTATCCTGATTTTCGTTCATTGGAGCGTAGTTTTCAATTGATGATGCAGGTAAGCGGCAGAGCAGGAAGAAAAAATAAACAGGGACAGGTTCTAATACAAACATACAAGCCTCAACACGAGGTGTTCAACTACCTGCAAAGCAATGATTATTACGCCTTATTCGAGCGACTGCTAAAAGAACGCTACTCATTCCGCTACCCTCCGCTAACACGACTGATTAAAATTACATTAAAACACAAAAA
>JAISDH010000339.1 GCA_031264975.1 Bacteroidales bacterium | reverse complement strand
GTAAACGCCGGTAGTCATTGTTTCGGGCGGCGAGACAAAATCGTCCGCCAGCCTGTCTTTCACACTGCATCCCGCTAACAGTATCGCAAACGCAATAAGAACGGATGCTCTAAAATTCTCTTTGTTCATAGCTCTTATTAATTTTTCTTAATTTAAAAACGACTGCAAATGTAGTAATAAATTTAATATCGAAACCTTCCTCATTAGAATCGGGTGTATTGACTGCGTCGAACTTCGTTTCCAAAATATTGTGTATATTTGAACCGTTTTTTTAGTTGATAAATATAATTATATAATTGAAAATGAATACTGACCGTTTGATTTGTGGAAAAGGATTCACTAATGTATTGAACAGTCCGGAAGCGATTGAAGTTCTTGCTCAGTACAGGTATACGATTGAAAAACTGAACAGAGAATTTCAGGATGTAAGCGACACAGAGCTGTTGCACAGTAAATACCTGGGCGAAAAAGGCGTTGCCCGACAGGACAACAGCCTTCATAAACAAATTTGGCATTCCCGCAATATTGCTTGCGAGAACTGCCATTAGTTCCGTTATAAAATGAAACACAAACTGTTATTATCAAGCCTGCTTATTGCGGCATTAACTTATGTCGCCTGTAAAGGGAGAGTAATTTTTATAGACAAAAAAACGGACACTGTTGAATACACAATAGAGCGGACGCGTGATATAAAATACTCAGCTCAAGCAGATACAGAATCCGACGAAATAGAATATAAAGGGCATAACATATCCATTTTTGATCTTTACAAATTTGCGTGTAGAAGCACAACAAACGATTTTATCATTCGCGACGAATTGAATTATATCATTAGCCAAATCAATCCGGGGTATGATGTAGAATTCTCGGGTAAAAATACTGTGGAAAATTTTGAGACATTCAGGAATGATTTGGATTCGATTTTTGAATTGAAAACAGAGTGGGTTCATTTGGATACTGTCGTATTGGCAATAAGTAAAATAGAGGAAACAGACAGAATAAAAACAATTAATTCTGCCCGCAAAAATACCGTAAACCGGACAAATTTTCAGACTACCCTGCACGGTGTTTTTAGAGCAGAAGAAATATCAAATTATATAAAGGAAATTACCGGTTTGCCTGTAAAAATGGATTCGATTGCTGAAACGGGAAATAATTATGAAATAGATTCACTGTCAATCCCCAAAAAACTTCCGCTTGACGATTTAATAGCGTGGCTGAAAACAAACGGGGTTTATGTTGAGAAACAAAAAGAAAGAAAAACTTTTCTTAAAATCAGCAATTTATATTCGAATGATTCTGTATTTCGATACACGCCAAGGCAACTGGAAAACGACGCCTCGATGTTTTTCAGTCTTGTAGAAAAAAATCACCCTGATCCCTATTTCCGTCACGGTAAGGAGGCGTTTGAGCAAAAAAAACGGCAGATATTCGAGCAGTTGCAGGAAAGTCGGACAAGCGAGGAATTTATAAAAATTATGAACTTGATCAACCCCTGTCTCGACCCCCACACTCAATTATTTAATAATTATATTCATATTCAGGCAGAAAACGGAATAATGCTTGCAAAGGAAACGGAAGAAAAAATTTTCCCTGATGTAATTTACAAAGACAGGAAAATCTTCTCTACAATAGACAGTGAGGAAGTTGAAATTTTATCAATCAACGGATACAAAACCAAAGACATGCTTGATTCCATCAAGTATTATTGGGTTTTATGGGCGCCAAATTTTGAAAAACTGCTTATGGAACATACTTTTCCTCTCCTGCTGCCCGCGTACTTTGATATTCACGCGCCGTTCACACTTGGCTTGAAAAGCGGAACAAAAATAATCGACGGCATTTCGCTCGCCGATGCATCGGGTTATAAAGACAGTCTCGAAGAAGAAAAAAAGCGGGAAAATCCGATTAGTTTTACGGTTTATCCTCAATCGTCCCTTGCCGTTCTGTATGTCCGCACATTTGCAGAAAACTTCATTCATCCGGACAGTTTAGAATTAAAGATGAGGATTTTAAATGATTCGTTAAAACGATGCGACGTTAAAACCCTGTTCATTGACCTCAGTAAAAATACGGGCGGAGATGTACTCATTGTAGGCAAATTTTTTGATTATTTCCAACATGACACACTGTTTTGCAGGCATAAGTGGAAAGGCAAGTTACCTGACGACTGTATCGAAATGTTTCCGAACAATATTGCAGGCTATCCTCAAAAGGACAAGTCCCTGTTCGGCGGGAATATTTTTATTTTGCAGGGAACGCGCACCTATTCGGGCGGAGATGTTTTTTGCCGCGTTATGGCGGAAAATAAACTCGGCGTGCGATTCGGACAGGAAACTTCGCAATACGGCAAGACCTGGCTACCGGCGCAGATCCGGGGTCTTTCTTATGTAAATTTATCGTTTAGCTGCGCTTTTGGATTTTGGGAATTTGAAGGTTTTGACGATGGTTTGTTGCAGCCCGATATGTATTGGGATGTGGATAATACTTATGAATTTTCGGAAAAGGAATTAAACTCAATGATAACAAGCTATCAAAACTCAATTCGATGAAACGAATGAACCGGAATGAAGAATATGCCAATTGTCCGGAAGACATTAATATCAATAGAACAAACATTTACCTCCAGCCACAAGCTTTTTTAAGGGAAGGAAAATTAATAACATGTCATTTTTTCATACAAATTTAAAATATTGTGTATCTTTGAATCGTTTTTTTAGTTGATAAATATAATTATATAATTGAAAATGAATACTGAACGTTTGATTTGTGGAAAAGGATTTACTCATGCAAATGATTTTTTGCCGGGTAATTCAATTATTTTGTTAACGAGACAAGACGCTAATCTAAGGGACAAGACTTCTTTTCAATTCGAAAAAATGGCTCCGCGGCATGAAAAAATGACTCTGCGGCATGAAAAAATGACTCTGCGGCACGAAAAAATGGTTCCGCGGCATGAAAAAATGGTTCTGCGGCACGAAAAAATGGTTCCGCGGCATGAAAAAATGGATCTGCGGCACGAAAAAATGGTTCTGCGGCATGAAAAAATGACTCTGCGGCACGAAAAAATGGCTCTGCGGCATGAAAAAACAGAATTTAATCATAAAACAATAAAATATGAATGGTAAAGTAATTGCAGCAAAGCTGCTTAAAATTAAAGAAGGTATTTCCGGAGCAGAAAATAATCCGGAAATACGGGAAAAATTGAATACATTCGGATATACGGATGAACGTATTAACGAAGGGAGAATGTTGCTGGACAGGGTAACCGGTCTGATGACAACACAGGTGAAGGAATATAGCGAGCAGTATCTTGCTTCCGACGAATTTAATAAATTATGGAAGAAAACGTACGGCAACTATATGATTACCTTGAAGGTGATACGCGTAGCTTTTAGCGAAAAAACGGAGATGTTACAGCGTTTTAATGCAACCGGCGAACGCAATCGCAGTCTTTCCGGCTGGTTGCGCGATGCGAAAATACTCTACACTAATGTATTGAACAGTCCGGAAGCGATTGAAGTTCTTATACAGTACAGGTATACGATTGAAAAA
>JAISDH010000303.1 GCA_031264975.1 Bacteroidales bacterium | reverse complement strand
TTGTTTGTGGTGATTTATTTGCTATTAAATTAAATCCGTGTCATAAAAAATTATACATTTGCAGACTTTTAAAAGACATTAGAATAGTATGGATATAAACTCATTTTCAAAGCTAACTTATGGAGTGTATATTATTTCTTCGGAAGACGGAGAGAAAAAAAATGCTTTTGTGGCAACGGCTGTCTTTCAGGTTACGGCTATACCGGAAAAAATTGCAGTAGCCGCCAGTAAGGATAATTATACAACGGCATTGATTCAAAAGAAAAAAGCTTTTGGTATCTCGGTTCTAAAACAACACTATGCTCCGATAACCATTGGTAATTTTGGGTTTCGCTCCGGTAGAGATTTTAATAAGTTTGAAAAGTGTAAATATCTTGTGGGAAAGATAACAGGGATTCCTATTGTATTGGAAGATACTTTATCGTGGTTTGAGTGTATCCTGGAACAGGAAATAGACTTGGGAACGCATGTTTTATTTATCGGAAAGGTAGCTGATTGCGCCACTGTGTCGGAAGAAGATATTCCGCTGACTTATCAATACTATCATGAGATAAAAAGAGGAATCACCCCTGAAAATGCGCCTTCCCATATTGAGAAAAAATAAGAATAAAGAATATTAATCATAATAAATAAATTGTCATGAAATATGTATGTGTAGTATGCGGGTATGTTTACGACCCCGAAATAGGAGACCCCGATAGCGGTATCGCTCCGGGAACAAAGTTTGAAAATATTCCAAGTGATTGGGTGTGCCCGATATGCGGCGTGTCCAAAGACCAATTTGAATTGGAAGATTAAGAACACAATATCGGTTCGGATGTAATGCCGAACCGATATTTTACTTTTGATTATTATCGTAATTTAAAATATAAATACCGAAACAAAGATGTATAACAGAAAACCCATTGCGGAAAATATTTTCCATGTAGGGGTTAACGACCGTCAAAAAAGTTTGTTTGAAAATTATTTACCCTTACCTAAAGGGGTTGCTTATAATTCCTACTTGATAGTAGATGAAAAAATCGCCCTCGTCGATACCGTAGACATATCTTTTGCGGACGTGTATCTTACCAAAATAGAAGCTATTCTTGGAGAAAGAAGTATTGATTATTTAATCGTCAATCACATGGAGCCTGACCATGCCGGTTCAATCGGGTTGTTAAGGCAAAAATATCCCAACATCACCATTGTAGGTAACGCCAAAACCTTTGATATGCTCAATGGTTACTTTCATATTCATACGCAATTGCACGAAGTGAAAGAAGGAGATACTTTATCTTTGGGAAAAAGAACGCTCACCTTTTATACCGCGCCCATGGTTCACTGGCCTGAGGTAATGGTTGCATACGAAGACCGCGATAATATCCTCTTTTCTGCGGACGCCTTCGGTACTTTTGGCACAATCGACGGCGACTATTCGGACGCCTGCATAAATACCGACTGTTTTTGGGACGAAATGCGCCGCTATTATGCCTGCATCGTTGGGAAATATGGCACGCCAACACAAAGCGCTCTCAAAAAGATAGCCTCATTACCGGTCAAAATCATTTGTTCTACCCATGGTCCGGTTTGGCAACAGGAAATCGTCAAGGTGATAGATTTATACGATAAGTGGAGCCGTTACGAAGCCGAAGAAGAAGGCGTTGTTATTGCATTTGGTTCCATGTATGGAAACACGCAACAGTTAACCGAAGCCGTTGCCGAAGGCGTTGTTGCAGGGGGAATAAAAAATGTTGTTATCCATAATGTCTCCAAAACCGATTCTTCGTTTATTCTCTCGGACGTCTTTAGATACAAAGGTCTCATTATCGGATGCCCAACCTATATGGGAGGAGTATATCCCTTGGTGGAAAAATTATTATCCGCTATTGAATGTCGGGGCATTAAAAACCGGCTCTATACCTGTTACGGCTCTTTTACCTGGGCAGGCGCCGCCGTAAAACGATTGACCGCCTTTTCCCAAACAATGAATTGGGAACTTGTAGGGACGCCCGTCGAAAATAAACAGGCTGTTACCAAAGAAAAATATCAGTCCGGGTTTGAATTGGGACAGGAAATGGCTAAAAGATTAAAGCTGTTACATCCGTGAAACGTTTATTTATCGCTATAGATATTATTCCGTCTTCATCTTTTTTGGACGTTTATGCCAAAATCAAATCCGTTTCTACAAAGTTGGACAAAATCAATTGGGTAAAACCGGATTTGATACACGCAACCTTGAAGTTTCTTGGAGAAACGCCGGAAGAGAAAATACCTTCTATCATGGAAGGAATGAATGTTGCCGCGTCGAATATTCCCTCTTTCTCCATGAGAATAGGAACGGTTGGCGCGTTCGGCAGTCGGTATCAACCGCGCGTTCTTTGGTTTGGCATACAGAAAACGCAAATAATAGAACAACTGCACAACCAGCTCCAAAAAGAAATGAGAAAGCTAAACTTCAAATACGATTTCGGAAACTTTGTTCCCCATATTACCATTGCCCGAATCAACAGAATTGACGACAAACAAAGATTCTGGAAAACAATAGAAGCTTCGCAAACGTCCTTTATCCAGGAAGTAGAGGTTAGAAAAATTATTCTTTATGAGAGTATACTAAAAACAAATATTCCCGTTTACCAAAAGGCAGGCGAAATATCGCTGTTATCATAAGGCTGTTTTATAAATTATAACTTGAAAAAATATTGTATGACGATGAAAAACTTAGTAGTACTTACAGGTGCAGGTATCAGCGCCGAAAGCGGAATCAGTACCTTTAGAGATGCAGGGGGATTGTGGGAACAGTACGCAATAGAAGACGTGGCAACTCCCAAGGGATGGATGAAAAACAAGAAGTTGGTTACCGAATTTTACAACCAACGGAGAAAACAACTCCTGCACGTAAAACCAAATTACGGACATATCGGTTTGGCAGAATTGGAAAAACTGTTTTATGTTTCTATCATCACGCAAAATGTGGATAACCTGCATGAGCGTGCCGGAAGTTCTTATATTGTTCACCTGCATGGAGAACTGACTAAAGTACGTTCGGAAAAAGACGAAGACCTCATCTATGACCTTACCCCCGACAGATACGAAGTGAAGATAGGCGATTTATGCGAGAAAGGTTCTCAGTTGCGTCCGCATATCGTTTGGTTTGGCGAACCTGTTCCTTTGATGGAAGAGGCTATTGATATTACAAAACAGGCTGATATATTGGTTGTAATAGGGACTTCGCTCAACGTATATCCCGCCGCGGGACTGCTTTATTATGTCCAAACAAATACTCCTATCTTTCTGATTGACCCTAACGACGTTTCCATAAAGCGTCCAAATGTACATATTATCAAAAAGAAGGCGTCGGAAGGAGTGAAAGATTTGATTAAACTGCTAAAAGAACAATATACCTAAACGTCAATAAAAGAGAAACAAATGACATTATTCATTAAGAATATAAAAGAACTGGTACAGGTGGAACAACAACCCGTTGTATATCGTGCGGGAAAAGAGATGCAAACCATGCACAAAATCAAAGACGCCTGGTTGAAGATAAACGATGATTTCATTGCCGACTTCGGCGAAATGTCTACCTTTTCCCCTGCGGAAACAGATACGGTTATTGACGCCGAAGGAGGAATGGTATTTCCTTCGTTCTGCGATTCTCATACGCATTTGGTTTATAAAGGAAGTCGGGAAATTGAATATATCGACAAAATCAAAGGACTCTCTTACGAAGAAATCGCCCAAAGAGGCGGAGGCATTCTCAACACGGCAAAACGAATAAGGGAAGCCTCCGAAGAAGAATTGTTTCGCGAAGCGTGGTTACGGCTGGAAGAAATTAAACATTATGGCACGGGAGCCGTGGAAATAAAAAGCGGATATGGACTTGGCGTAGAAGAAGAGTTGAAAATGCTTCGCGTTATCAAGTCTCTTAAAGAAGAATCGGAACTTTTTATCAAGGCTACTTTTCTGGGGGCGCACGCCGTGCCGCTGGAATATAAAGGACGACAAAGTAAGTATGTCGACTTAATCATCAACGAAATGATACCCAAAGTAAGCGAAGAACAGTTAGCCGATTTTATCGACGTGTTCTGCGACAGGGGATTTTTTACCGTAGAAGAAACCGACCGTATACTGACGGCAGGCGCAAAGTATGGACTTATCCCTAAAATACATGCCAATGAATTGGATTATTCGGGCGGGATTCAAGTGGGCGTTAAACATGGCGCTCTTTCGGTAGACCATCTCGAATATACGGGGAATGATGAAATAAAAACCTTGCTGTCTTCAAAAACAATGCCGACGCTGTTGCCCGGCGCAGCTTTCTTTTTGGGTATGAGATACGCCCCCGCCCGCAAAATGATAGATGCCGGACTGCCTTTAGCCATGGCGAGCGACTATAACCCAGGGTCAAGTCCTTCGGGCAATATGCAATTTATCCTTTCCATGGGGTGCGTCAAATACAAAATGCTCCCCGAAGAAGCCATTAACGCGATTACAATCAACAGCGCTTACGCCATGGGTTGCAGCAACACGCACGGAAGTATTGCCAGAAACAAAAAAGCCAATCTCTTTATCACCTTCCCCATTCCCACTTGCGAGTTTATGCCATACGCCTACGGAAGTAATAAAGTGAAAACGGTTATTCTCAATGGTAAAATACAATCATAATGCACAAGGTATATTTGTTGGCGGGGGGAAATTTAAATAATACGCTCCTCAAATACGAACAGTTATCCTTTCTGCTGCAAAGTAAAACGGGAAAGATAATCGCCCAGTCGCAATACTATGAATCTCCTCCCTGGGGATTCAGTTCTCTATATCCATTTATCAACAAGGCAATTTGTATGGAAACCACCCTCAACCCCGTCTCTTTGATGAAAGAAACACAACTTATCGAACATCTCCTCGGTAGAAAAGAAAAGAAAACCACTAACTATGAAGACCGAACCATGGATATTGACATTATCTTTTACGACAACCTGCTCATCAATACAAAAGACTTGCAAATACCACACCCCAAAATGCACCTGCGCAATTTTGTATTAACCCCCATGAATGAACTTTGTCCCTTCTTCGTACACCCTTCCCTAAAAAAGAATATAACAACCCTCAAACAAGAATGCCCCGACCAAGCAATGACT
The DNA here is from genome assembly GCA_031264975.1 of Bacteroidales bacterium. Lineage (GTDB taxonomy): Bacteria > Bacteroidota > Bacteroidia > Bacteroidales > WCHB1-69 > JAIROC01. Next base: position 4,303 of record JAISDH010000303.1, on the reverse strand, counting down.
AACCCTGTTACGCTGGTTTGATTTTTGGACGAAAAGAACAAGGCAGCAGGCAAGCCAAGAAGGGCGAAAGGGCGAAAGGGCGAAAGGAAGGGGACAATGAACAAGGCAACAGGCAGGCAAGCCAAGAAGCAGCACGCAGATGACGCAGATTTGAAGGATTTTCGCAGATAATACAATCTGTGTTTATCTTTTCAAATCTGCGTCATCTGCGTGCTTATTTGGCGAAAGGAATTAATCAACTAACTACCAATCACTATTTTAAAACCCGAATGTTGCCATGGCGCTTAGCAGACCGGAATTATTGTTATGGTCATGGAACGTTTGGTAGGTATAATTTACCTGTAATCCGACATTTCTTTTGATAATCCAATAATTTAGACCTAATGTATAATTAATTTGTCTGCTTGCTATCAGGTTTATGTCTCTGTGGAAATAATCAAACCGAAACAAGGGTTGTAACTTTTTTATAAAGGTATAGGCAAGGACGGCATATCCTCCCATACTTTCTGTTTTAGAGGTCAATCCGTAGATACATTCGCTTCTGAATAACCATTTATTGTCGTCATAACGTACTCCGAATCCGGCTCTGTTTCGTGTTTCGTATTTCAGACTGTCGTTCATATAGGCTTCTCCGATATATCCTGATGCGGATAAAGTAACCGTCTTAATGGGGCGAACGTCAATCCGTGCAATAACGTCCTTACTCTTATTATTATCTCTTACGTTGATTCCTGCACCGTTGAAAACGCCAATGTTATATTCTAAAATATTATATCCTTCTCTTTGGAATGCGCCTCCATAAAACATAAGCCCAATATCTCTTCCGTTTGCTCTAATACCGGATATATCCTCATATCCAACCAATCGCGTAATTACTTGCGAGTTGTCAATACATTCCAACCCAATGGGCGAATAGGGATTTTCCAGCGAAAAAGGAACTTTAAACTCCCCAATTTGAATATTGAAATAAGGATTAATCTTTGCCTGTATATAGGCGTCCAGTATTTTAGGAGCAGAGGCAAAATCGACCTGTAGCCGATAACTAAACCAGCGAGTAGCGTCCCCCTTGAAGTCCAGCCTCGCCCGCCGAATATCCAATGAATTTCCGTCCTCCGTATACTGATAACGAACATTAAGTAATCCCGATATTTTGGGTAGTTTAGAGATAATGATTTCCAGTTTGGTAACTTTTTCAACCAATGTATCTGCTTCCTGAGCAGTACAAAATAAAGTCGGCGTTACCATAAGGATAGCTCCGACAAGTGAAATAAAACAGTATTTCTTCATTGTGTAAAAATATTTTTTCTTCATTGATATAATAATTTAACGTTTATGCAATCCACATTCTTTATGTTCGGGAGATTCCCACCACCATCTTCCCGCACGAATATCGTCTCCCTGCTCAATGGCGCGCGTACAAGGTTCACAACCAATACTTGGAAAACCTTTATCATGCAGTTTATTATATGGGACGTTATTTTCTTTGATATATTCCCAAACCTGTTTATCCGTCCAATGTATCAAGGGATTAATTTTTAGTAAACTATTGACTTCGTCCCATTCAATTAACTGTAAATCTTTTCTTGTTACCGACTGTTGGTTTCTCAATCCGCAAATCCACGCTTGTAAGGTTTGAAAAGCTCTATGCAACGGGGCTATCTTCCGAACATTACAACATCTTTTTCTCTTTTCGATGCTTTCATAAAAAAGATTCATTCCCTCTTGATTCACCATTGTTTCCACCTGCGTGTAATTAGGAAAGAACACTTCCATTTTGATATTATATTTCATATTGGTTTTATCAATAAGCTGGTATGTTTCAGGGAACAGGCGACCGGTGTCCAGGGTAAAAATCCGTGCATGACGGTTTATTTTGAGAATGATATCCGTCAGAACCTGGTCTTCCTGTCCGAGACTGGACGATAAGGCAATTTTATCTCCGTAAATATCCAGAAAATAGCGTAAAACCTCTTCCGGCGTTGAATCTGCAAATTGAGCGTTGAATCTTTCTATATCTGATTTTGAACACATGCTTACTTTAGTATATAGTTTATGATTATTCCATGATTCAATTTCTTCACTATTCCTCAACAATCATTCCGGCGCCTACCGTTTCAAAGGTATTTGGGTCAATAAAGATTAAACTTCCTGTTGTACGGTTATGTTTATAGAAGTCAAACACCAAAGGATTTGCCGTTCGTATAGTAATAGATGCAATATCATTCATATTTAATGAAGCCGTATTCAGTTCATGTTCCATTGTATTGATATTAACCTTGTAGTTTATCTTCTTGATAATTCCGATTGTTTCATTCGTCGCCTGACGTACAATATAACGCGTATTCAACGTAAGAGGATTTTCATTAAACCAACATATATTCATGATAATATCTTGCGAAATCTGAGGTTGTATTCCTTCTATTCCCACAAGTATATCACCGCGCCCAACGTCAATATCGTCTTCAAGTTGAATGGTTATCCAGTCGGGGGTAAAAACTTCCTGCAATTCTTTGGTACACTGCGAAAGGGTTTTTACCATAGACTGTAATCCCGACGGTAATATGGTAAGTTTGTCGCCCACTTTCAGTACTCCGCCTGCCATTTGTCCCGCATAGCCTCTGAAATCGGGAAACCTGTCTGAAATCGGACGAATAACATACTGTACCGGCATACGTATTTCCTTTGAATTGATTTTATGACTAATGGGTATTGTTTCCAAAACATCCATCAATGTTTGTCCCTTATACCATGGCATTTTATCCGATACCGTAACCACATTGTGTCCGTATTTGGCAGAAATGGGAATAAAACAAACCTGTCCAAGTTCCAATTTGGCGGCTATGGCAGTGTAATCATTGCATATCTTCAGGAAAACGTCTTCTGAAAAATCCACCAAGTCCATTTTATTGATGCAAACAACAATATGCGGTATGCCCAATAAAGAAGCAATGAAGGAATGACGAATGGTTTGCTCTACAATACCATGACGTGCATCCAACAATAAAATTGCTAAATCGGCAGTAGAAGCGCCGGTTACCATGTTACGGGTATATTGAATATGCCCCGGCGTATCGGCAATGATAAACTTGCGTTTAGGGGTTGCAAAGTAACGATAGGCAACGTCAATGGTAATACCCTGTTCGCGTTCGGCTTTTAGTCCGTCTGTCAATAGGGCAAGATTTACTTCTTCGTTGCCGCTACGTTTAGACGCCACTTCGACGGCTTCCAATTGGTCTTCAAAGATAGATTTACTATCATAAAGTAAACGTCCTATGAGGGTACTTTTTCCGTCGTCCACACTACCTGCGGTTGTAAATCGCAGCAATTCCATGTCCAAATATCCTGTTGTTTTCGCCATTATCTTCTTCTTAAAAATATCCTGATTTTTTTCTATCTTCCATTGCCGTTTCCGAACGTTTATCGTCGGCGCGACCTCCCCGTTCCGTAACGCGGGTAGCGGCAATTTCTTCAATAATATCTTCCAATGTATGGGCTTCTGAAAGCGTCAGTCCCGTACAACTTATATCTCCAATTGTTCTACAACGAACATTTCTGGTTTCAACGGTTTCGGTCGGTTTAATCTTCATACAAGGTTCTGCCGCCAACCATTGCCCATCTCTGTAAAATACTTTGCGTTCGTGGGTAAAGTAGATACAGGGCATTTCAATATTTTCCTGTAAAACATACTGCCAAACATCCATTTCCGTCCAATTACTGATAGGAAAAACCCTGAAATGTTCCCCCATATTTTTCTTTCCATTGTAAATATTCCAGAGTTCGGGACGTTGATTTTTAGGATTCCACTGTCCAAATTCGTCCCGATAGGAGAAAACACGTTCTTTAGCGCGAGCCTTTTCTTCGTCCCGACGCGCTCCGCCTATGGCAGCGTCAAACTTGTATTTTTCTATCGTATCCAGCAAGGTAACGGTTTGTAATTTATTTCGACTTGCACTATAACCCGTTTCTTCTTTCACACGACCGGTATCTATTGATTCCTGTACCGACCCCACTATCAAAGTAGCTCCCAAACGTTCAACCAAAGAATCTCTGTAGGTTATGGTTTCCGAAAAATTATGTCCCGTATCGATATGCAATAAGGGAAACGGAATTTTCGCCGGATAAAATGCCTTATATGCCAAATGAGTGAGGACAATAGAATCTTTCCCTCCTGAAAATAACAGTACAGGTTTTTCAAACTGTGCGGCTACTTCCCTTAATATATAAATAGTTTCTGCTTCTATCTCTTTTAGATGAGTTAATTTATACATGAACAATTTCTTATGCTTTTTTATGCCTTTTCTTA
>JAISDH010000241.1 GCA_031264975.1 Bacteroidales bacterium | reverse complement strand
TATTTATTATTATTACTAATATTTGAAGCATGCTGTTAAATATATTGATATATTTTGTATCTTTGCAACCTCAATCAAAAACACCTGTTTCTAATCGGACTATTGTTGTAGAAACTTCTATTCCATAGAATTATATACAGGTGAAGATTGAACAAGACAACTATTTTTTATTATAAATTAAATTGTTACATAAACAAAATATAAACTATGGAAGTATTTATTCTGGAGCTTAAAAAAGAGATTATTGAGGTTTTGAATTTGGAGGGGGTAAAGCCCGAAGATATTGATGATAATGCGCCTTTGTTCGGTGAAGGATTAGGTTTGGACTCCATTGATGCTTTGGAATTAATCGTTTTAATGGAAAAAAACTATGGCATAAAATTGTCCAACGCTACGGAAGGGAAAGAAATATTTAAATCTGTAAAAGTAATGGCAGACTACATTGCCAAACATAGAACTAAATAAATGATACCCCAAATTCTAATAACGGGAATGGGTATTGTTACAGGATTGGGAATAGGAAAAACAAATACCCTGCAAGCATTACGACAAAAACAGACAGGTATAGGTAAAGTACATTATCTGCAAACCATTCATAAAGAATTTCCTGTCGGCGAAGTTCCGTTGACTAACGAACAAATTTTTCAATTGCTGGATATTGAACCGGAGAAAATATATACCCGTACGGCGTTGCTGGGACGTATTGCCCTCAAAGAAGCGTTACAGGAAGCAAATATTACTAAAAAACGTCCCGGAAAAATAGCGTTTATCTCCGGTACAACCGTTGGAGGTATGGATAAAAGCGAACAATATTATACTGACTTCCTGTCAAACAACAGCAAAAATGAATATATCGAAACGCACGATTGCGGCGCCACTACAAATTTGATTGCCGCAGAATATAACGGCGTCTTTGATATGATGACCACACTCTCTACCGCATGTTCGTCGGCGGCAAATGCCATTATATTAGGAGCAAACCTGATAAAGACAGGCAAAGTGGATGTTGCCGTGGTGGGTGGTAGCGAATGTTTAAGCAAGTTCCATTTCAACGGGTTTAATACGCTAATGATTTTAGACAAACAACCTTGCAGACCTTTTGACAAAACAAGAGCCGGACTTAATTTAGGCGAAGGCGCTGCTTATCTTGTTCTTGAATCGGAAGAATCTGTCAAAGAAAGAGAAATTACCCCTATTTGTAAGTTGTCCGGCTATGCCAACACCTGCGACGCTCATCATCAAACAGCTTCCTCGCCCGACGGGGAAGGCGCTTATTTGGCAATGACAAAGTCACTAAAACAAAGTAACCTGCAAAGCAAAGATATTGACTATATCAACGCGCATGGAACAGGAACCCAAAACAATGACGAAACGGAAGAAATTGCCATTATGCGCGTTTTCGGCGACAATGTTCCTCATATTTCTTCTACGAAATCTTTTACCGGTCATACAACCAGCGCGGCAGGAAGCGTGGAAAGCGTTATTTCTATTTTGGCGCTACAGTATAATTTTATTCCGGTAAACCTGAATTTCTCTCAGCCAATGAATGAGCGTTCATTTATTCCGGCAACTCAAAGCGAGCCAACCCGCACATTAAAACATGTACTTACCAATTCTTTTGGATTTGGAGGCAACGATTCTGCCTGTATTTTTTCACGAATAGATTAAGTTATGGGAATATTCATACATTCAATAGCGCAAATCTCCAATCAGGAACCTTTTTCGGACAAGTGGTTTTCCGAGCCGATAATTTACAATGAACGATACGTACGTTCTATTGAACCGGATTTTTCAACCTACATCTCGCCCATGATTACCCGTAGAATGGGAAAAATTATCAAACGGGCATTAGCAACAGCCTTGCATATCACCAAACAAACAGGAATAGACAATCCTGATGCAATCATAACCGGTACCGGATTGGGCTGTATTGAACATACGGAAAAATTCATCGCCGCCATGCTGGAAAACAATGAAGAACTACTGCCTCCCACTTATTTTATGCAGTCAACCCACAACACCATCAGTTCTCAAATAGCGATTCACCTTAAATGCAATGGGTATAATAATACGTATTCTCATCGAGGAACGTCTTTTGACAGCGCGCTGTTTGACGCTTGCATTCAATTTGAACTTGGAGAAATTCATACGGCAATGGTAAATGGACATGATGAACTTACGCCCAATTATTTTTTACTGTTGGACAAAATCGGGTATTGGAAAGAAGGACAAATAACAGAACAGAGACTAAGAGAGGGAAATACAAGAGGTTCTTTTGCAGGCGAATGTTCCGTTAGCTTTATGCTCGGCAACAGTCTAAGACCGGATTCTATCTGTCAACTCAAAGGCATGGAACTGCTCTATCAACCAACCAAAGAACAACTTACCAATGCCGTTGATTCCTTACTGCAGAAAAATAACTTAACAAGAAATGACATTGACGTTCTTGTGACAGGCGTAAACGGGGACAGGGAAAACGACGTTATATACAGAGAGATGCATTCTTCTATCTTCCCGCGTAAACCCATGGTATGGTATAAACATATCTTTGGCGAATCGTATACTTCTTCCGGCTTGGGGTTGTATGCGGCGGCAACCATACTGCAAAAGGCGTTCATTCCTCAATCTTTATTATATAACGCCTGCACAGAAGAGATTACAATACCTAAAAATATTTTGGTCTATAATCATTTTCAAGACAAAGACCATTCCTTAACACTTTTATCATCATGTTTAGATTAATAGGTTTAATATTAGCGCAAAGCATATTATTGGTAGCGGCGCAAACGTTTTTAAAAATATCCGTTCAGCTATTCGGCGTTTTTTCGTGGAAATGGACATTTTTTAAAACAGCGTTTACGACATGGCAATTCGCGGCTTCCGGCGTTTGCGCCCTGGCGGCAATGTTTACTTGGATGTATGTATTAAAGCATTACGAATTTGGTTTAGCCTATCCGCTATTATCCGTCAGTTATATTATAGGATTGTTGTCTGCGTGTTTGTTTTTAAACGAAGCAGTGCCGCTTACCCGTTGGATTGGCGTTGTAATTATTATGGTTGGCGTTTACTTTGTAGTAAAATGATTTTTTATTGTAAAACATAAATAGATGAAGTCAGTTAAACAAATTTTACTTTTAATTTTCATGGGAATATCTTTCCACAGCATGTCGCAACCCGAAGGATATACTCCATTGACAGGAACCGCAAAAGCAGATATTGAAAAGAAAATTACAATCGCTTCGCAAAAAATATCTTCATTACAATGTCGATTTATTCAAAAAAGAACGTCTATACTTTTCGTGGGAGAAGCTGTTTCCAAAGGGTTATTATTTTACAAAACACCTAATTCACTCTGTTGGGAATATACCGAACCTGTTTCATCTTTATTCATTTTTCATCATGAAAACATGTATCTCAAAGATGAAAAAGGAGTGGTTAGCAGCCCTAACAGAATGTTCAAACAATTAGGTAATTTCATTGTCTCCGCCATTAATGGAAAAGGTCTCGTTTCAAATGATAATTTTAAAACAGATTACTATACAAATGAAAAAGATAAAAATACGGCGTGGATAAAACTAACTCCTGTTTCCAAGAGAGTAAAGGAAATATATTCTTTTATTTTAATCAAGATTTCCACGATAGATTATTTGGCGTCGGAAATTATCATGGAAGAAACATCGGGAGATAAAACAACGATTATCCTTTTGGATAAAAAACTAAATACAAACATTCCGGAAAGTCGGTTCTCCATTAATTAAAACAGGATATGATTATGTTGAAAGATGATTTTTTTTCAATTCTCATTCACACGATTACAGATAAAGATACGGCAGATTTCACCATTGAATTAAATCCCGAACATACGATATATAAAGCTCATTTTCCCAACAATCCAATCACACCGGGAGTATGTATTATCCAAATGGCAATAGAATTGTTTTCCTTTTTGAAGCAAACGAATTTCAAGATAAAGAAAATTAAAACGGCAAAGTTTATTCACCCCATTATCCCCACAATCCATACTGCCATACACTACCAAATAGGCTGGGAAGAAATGACGCAAGATAAATCATCCTATGTGAAAATTCAGGTTTATCAGGATGATATTATTTTCTCAAAGATAAATATATACATGGAAAAAAACCGAACAGCATAAATGAAACAGGAAAATATTCACTCAACGATATGTCAATACGGAATATGTATAATCATTCCCACCTATAATTGTGAGAAAACAATACGGAATATAGTAGAATCTGTATTAACATACACTTCCAATATCATTGTTATCAATGACGGTTCTGTTGATAATACGGCGAATATACTGTCTTTGTTTGAGGAACGGATTACTGTCATTTCCTATCCGAAGAATAGAGGAAAAGGTTACGCCTTGAAACAGGGATTTGACGAAGCCTGCAAACGGGGATTTTCGTATGCCTTAACCATAGATTCAGACGGACAACATAGCGTGAAAGATATTCCTTCATTTATCGAAGCCATGCAACAACATCCTGACGCTTTAATTGTAGGCGCCCGTTCATTCAACCACCCCAATATGCCGCAAGGAAATGTATTTGCCAATAAGTTTTCCAATTTTTGGTTCACCCTGCAAACGGCAAATAAGTTTCCCGATACACAATCGGGCTACAGGTTATACCCTTTAAAGAAAATGAAACAAATGAGACCTTTCACACGTCGATATGAAGCAGAATTGGAATTATTGGTTCGTTGTGCATGGAAAAACATTCCCATTCTTCCCCTGCCAATACAGGTTTACTATCCGGTGAAAGAAGAAAGGGTTTCTCATTTTCGCCCCAAAAAGGATTTCATTCGGATTAGTTTACTCAACACCATTCTCTGCCCGCTTGCAATCATATACGGGTACCCAGCCATGCTGATAGAAAGGACGAAGGGGCGAAAGGACGAAAGGGCGAAGGGACGAAAGGTACAAGGGGAAAATGGCAGCAAGCAACAGGCAACAAGCAACAAGCAGGCAAGCCACGAAGAGGGAAAGGGGCGAAAGGAAAAGCCTGAAAGGTTCTAAATCAACAGCACAACGCAACGCGCTGTGGATTAGGAAGCACCTAAAAAAAACAAGCCCCAATCGGGGCGCAATCGGTGAAGGGTACAAGGACGTAAATAATGATTAGTCGCCCATTAATCCGCGATAAATGCAAAAAGGAAAAATAACTTTTGTAGATTTGCAAGTGATTTGTTATTATACTTTGCGCGGTCTGGTTTTTGAATATTGCCCGTTAGGGCATTCATGTCAATAGAACGAAAGATAAACAGAACCGCTTTATTGCCCGTCAGGGCATTCATATCTTTTCCATTGATATGCTTCCCATACAAGGAAGAGGAGACAGGATTAATAATCAGGATAATCATTTAAATCACAGTTCAGACAATTTCTCCTCGTGGTTTACCTGCCTGCTGCCTATTGCTTATCTTCCGCCCTTTCTCTCTCGTGGCTGGCCTGCCTGCTGCCTGTTGCTTGTTGCCTGCTGCCCTACACTTTGTCCCTTGCAGTTCATTCTCTTCGAAATGAAGAGAGTGGAAATACTTCCACTCTCTTACGCAAATACTCATTAACAACGAAAAAACAAAAACAATCATTCTTTTGTTAGCTTCCATACTAACGGTAACAGACAATAGTATATTATATGGTTACCGTATTATGTTCATCTTTTTTACGATGCGTTGGTTATTAAACTCCATGGTATAATAGTATATGCCCGCGGAAAAATCAGACGTGTTTAGTTCAACAGTGTTGACGCCAAACGTTGCCGAAATGGTTCTCTCATATAGAGAAATTCCATTTACGGCGTAAACTTTGAGCGTTATTTCTCCCGCAAAGGGAACAGAATAATGAATCAGCGTGGCATTCTTCGCCGGATTGGGGATGTTTTGCTCCATGCTAAAACGTATTTGCTCATTTGTAGCCATGCCAACCTTATAGTCTGTTTTACGGGTTGTACGTATTGTATCATTGTGTTGATAAATATCTTTCAACTGTTTATCAACAAATACAACGATAGAATAAAGCGTATCGTCAGGGACGACAAAAGGCGTGGAAAAGGTGTGATTCAATACGGCTAAATTATTGAGAGCAGGAATAACTTCCGTGATTTTTTGTTTATTACCACGCGTGTCCTCTATCAAAGCTGTGAGGAGAACCTGCGAGAAAATGGTAATATCGCTTCTGTTCCGCAATGTCAATGTAATATTCTGACTTGAACCTGCTTTGTCAGACGTGTTGCCGGTAGGATTGTCAATGCTCGTCAAAATAATATCGTTCATATCGGTACACTCCTGAATGGAAAACTTGCCGCGTACCCATGCGGAATCACACAACATATATGCAATAACGTCTACCTGATAAACAGGATTCCAGGGGACAATGTAGGCGGAGGTAAACTGATATGAAACAACGCTGTCCGGTTTTATCGTTCCGGGATAGTTTTCTTTCAGTTCAAAGTACAAAGGGTCGCCGGTCTGTCCGGTGTCAATCTGCATAATGACTCCCAGATTGAAAATATCCATTGTTCCCGTGTTCTTCAAAGTGATTGTTTGGAAAACAGATAATTCTCCCGATAAACAATTCGTACTTCCTCCCGATATTCTATCGATGTTTACCGACAGAGAAGGATTTATTACAATGGTTCTTTTCGTTGTATCGTCTCTTCTGTCAAAGTCGGAAGTGGGGGAACTGAGGAAGGCAATCATATTATAAGCGCCCTGCTTGAAATCAAGATTATCAACAATGAGCATGGTATCTTTTTGCCCGCCTTCCATTGTGCCGGACAAGACAATGGTTGTGTCTTTGGTGAAAACGCCGCTTATCTTTACATGTATGTTGGTGGGAGTTGTGGCATAATTCACCTTTTGATTGGTGGTGTTCTCAAGAATCAGGCTGACCTTCTTCCCGTTCAAATTACAGAGAGCATAGTCGGAAACAAGTATCGTGTTCAGGGCTAAATTCTGATTGGAAGTAACCGTAATTTGGTCAAGATGCTGAACGCTTCCGTAAGAATAAGCCTCCAGCGTAACAACAACACAAGCAGAATCTATATAAGGAGACAAATCTACTGTATACTTTTTCCAATCAGGCGTGGTATAAGCGGGGTCGTAGCGCATGATTTGATAAATAACATTCTCAGAAGCGCCGCCATTCCATGAAACCTTAACCACCATCTGGTCGCGTTTGTTGGGTTCATTGTTATCGTGTGCATACCAAAATTCCAACTTGGGTTGCGCGGTTCTTTCCAACTCTATTTGCCCGATTCTTATAGAAGAAATCGACCCATGAGAAGCGTCAAAGAGAAACATTCCCGTTCCATAGTTGGGCGTAATCAAAGCGTCTCCGCCCTGTACAATATGCCAGCCCTGAGTTCCTGTTTTGTTGTCAATAACCAATTCAGGGGTGTTTGCAGTAGAGAAGTCTTCTTCGTAGGGTAAAGCAATTTTGTTGGTTCTGTACGTCATCCGTAGCGTATCGTTTGTGTATACGGTATCGTTGGCGCTGCTAATCCATGCCGTAATATGATAATCTCCGGCAAAGGAAACATCTAAAAAGTTCATTAACTCGACAGTGTCCGCTTCCAATATGGATAAAACGCCGGTGGTCAAAAGTACGGTTGTATCAAAATCGCCTTTCATTCCGGAGACTTTAAAATGGAGGTATACGGTATCCTGCGTAAAATCATACGGCTTTGTTCCCGCATTAAACAGCGCATACCTAACCGGAACATAATCCGCAGCACAAACAGAAGAACCGTTTGCAGGAGCAACAATTTCCTGTAAAGACAAGTCATAAGCGGTCAAAACAGACAAGCCGTAAGCGCCGATTGCCGTAGGATTTGTTCTTGCGGTATTGTTAATGTCGTTGGGAACGTCGTTCAAGGCGGCACAATACATTCCATTGTAATCCGACATTTCCAGACTTTGGCTTGCATCGATAAATTTAGGCGCTACCTGTACCGAAGCAACATCATTGGGAACGTCTACCTTCCATGAATTTAACTGTCGATATTCTACATACAAAGGATTGAGCGTTGAAATATCGGTAGCGATGCGACCGATGAAAGCAGGCGCATAATAATTGTTCAGGTTAATATCCTTTACCGGCGACGTATTGTTTTCTATCAAACTGACAGGATAACCCATATTCGATTCCAATACAATATTATTCCTGTGTATTTTGAGGGATGTACTGCTGTTGGTGAAAATCCCGCATTGAAGCGTCTGTCCATATAAATAAATGGAATTGTGCAACAGGTTAACCGCAGAGGCATTAAACTCAATCCCTCTGGCTTCATAGCGTGCAAAACCGATTATTTCATTATTTGAGATTAATCCTGCGTCTCCATAAACAAGAATCCCTTTCATGTGTTGAACGCTGGTATCTTGCTGATGAATCTTATTTCCATTGAGCGTAACGTTTGCTCTTTGGAGCGTTATACCCGACCAGGTTGTTCCCCTGTTTATCATTCCGGAGCGGATTGTATTAAAATGGATTTCGTTGTTTGTTCCCGCCGTATTTCTGAGCAGGATTGCCGCTTCATACTGCTTGTAAACCAAATTCCGATTGATTTTAATTCCGTCCCCGCTCACAACCGTAATATCAATACCGGAAAGACCTCCGCAAATCACATTGTCTTCAATGACAATATCGGATAACAAATCGGTACTGTTTATCGACGGACTTCTGTAAATACATGGATTTCCATTTGCCGCAGAAACCGTATCCGCAAAGAAACGACAACCGGAAACAGTAATACCTGTAGCCGTATCGGCAAACTCAATCCCGTATGATTTGGAAATGGTAGCGTCAACGGTAATGGCATTCAGGGTAATGTTAGTGCTGTTTTTTATCAGAACAACCGGTTTATTATCTATCGGACGGAAGATAACGCTGTCCGCTGTGTTGCCGGCAGAAACAATGTCCAACTTATGGGTACCCAGAACTGTTTTTAATCCTGTCAAATCAATATTCTCCGTATAAATACCATCCTGTATAATAAATTGAACGTTGCCGGAAACGCCGCATCTTTGTAAGTTGGTAACGGCTTCGGTGAGGGAAGAAAACGCCGCCGCTACATTGCCTACCTTATATGAACCGTTTAATGCCGAATCGCAAGCATAAAAACTGGTACGAAGCGTGTCGTTTTTCTGATTCATGTCCGTAACGCCGGTATTTACGGATGCAATGTAAATGGAAAGTTGAGACATGCCCGAATGTACAATTGAGAGCGTCCCTAAAGAAAGCGTATCGTTCTCTACGGAAGACAAAACCTTCCCGTTCCATTTAACCTGACGAACAACGCCGTCATATTCCCAAGAAATCACAGCAGAATCAAGTTTGGCAAGTCCCGTATTGGTAATTACAACACGCGGACTAATCGTTTGTCCTGTCATCATGCCGGAAGGAATATCCAATACGGCAGTTAATTCCATATCCAGATTATTAGACGAAAGCCCATAGGCTCCCATTGCGGTAGGGGTTGTACGCACTTCTCCCTGAATATCCTTTCTTACCGCGAAAGAAACAGGACAATATAAAGTAGAACTATCGGCATATTTCAACCCAACCGCCGTATCAATAAAGGAAGGCAGGACGCTTACAGAATGCAAATCTTTCGTCATGGCAGTTTGCCAATCATGTAAAGAGATTAAGTTGTTGCCGCCCAATCTTCCGATATTACCTACAGAAAAATAATTGTTATAGTCTATGTCGGCAGTCTTTACATAGTCAGGATATTCAATGCGAATGGCAACGTCGGCATTTGCGCCCGCTATTAGGTTATTATAGTTTACGCTGTTTACGTCGCCTTTGAGATAGAGCGCGCTTGCGCCATTGCTCTCCATATAAATGGAATTATAAAGGAAAGCGATACCCGTACCCGTAGAAAGACCGTACCCGTTTAGGGAGCTTTTCAAGAAGATTTCATTATTGGAGAACATCTTATTTCCCGTTACGCTGGACTGAACGTCGATACCGGTTGCGGTTTGGAGTTTCCTGTTTAGCGTTCGTATACGGTTGCCTTCTAC
>JAISDH010000215.1 GCA_031264975.1 Bacteroidales bacterium | reverse complement strand
TGCGCAGACGCAAATTGCGGACTGGTCGTTTTCCGCAATATCAGCGAAAAACAGTTGTCCGACGGGCAGATTACGGACTTGCTGACCAAGGGGAAAACCGCTGTTATCAAAGGATTTAAGAGCAAGGCGGGCAAAACGTTTGACGCAGCATTGAAATTCGACGAAAACTATCGGGTTACGTATGATTTTCCCGTTAAGAAGGCGGGGAAAGGAAAAAAGTAGTACATTTGCCGCTGAAATCCACAGTCGTAATGGTTTAATACTGTTTCACGAGGATTTTAGTGGTGGCTCCGTCGAGAGGGATACTCGGCGGGGCTTTTTTTATATTGTCTCATATTAAACTTTCATATCAATGGTCTTTATAAATTGCTCTCCAATGCCATTACAGTAATCAATATTAAATTCTTTGCAAGGGACATAAGAAAGTGCTATTTGTGAATATTTCATAAAGCATTGATATATAGAAATTGCACCAGTTTTAGGTCCCAAAGAAGCAACTATCAGATTAGAAGTTTCAAGAATATTTTTTATTTTGGGTTCTATTGTATTATATCCCCACGTAGTATCATATTCATCTATATCAAAGATTTCAGGTTTTGCTATTCCATATTTACAAGATTTGCGCTGGTTGCATTCGCCAACAATTACATTTTGTGGCTCATAATAATTTATTAATTGTATGACTCTATCCTCGTCATACCCTGCCAAAACAAAAAGTGTTGTTGGTTTTCCAAATTCAATAATACCTGAATGTTTAAAAAGTAATTGTGGAATATCAGGGTCTTTGCTTAGCCAAGTATCACTATAACTTCTAGGCTTATGGTATATTACAGTTACTTGCTTGTATTTCTGCTTGAAGAAAAAGAACAATGTCCAAATAATACTGCGTGGCATTGTTGTAATATCGACATAGATATTTGCATTGACATTAAGATTTTTTGCAAAATCTTCCAACTTGCGCCATTTCTCTACTTCTGAATTTGGAATAACTATATCATTAAAAACAATGTTCTTGTTTGGACACATACTCTTTATTTCTGAAATATTATTATCAGTCTTAACAGGATGTGCAGAAACTTCAAATTTGAACAAAACCACGTCACTTAGATTTGAATATTGTTCAATATCTCTCTGAAAACCGAGAATTGAACGTTCTTCCCAACTTGGAAATATAATTAATATATCATTCATAATTATCAAATAATGTTTGCTGTTTTACTGTTTCATTATCATCTCCATAAGGAATTGGAGTATTTCTTTCTGCGGCATTCCACAAATCGCTTGCTTTAAGTGATGCACGTGCGTGTTGCCCTTCAGGGTCAAGTCCTAATGAAGGGAATAACAACCTGTTGGGGGTGTAATATGTTTCCAATTTTCCATCGTCTTTTGAACGCGAAGTTCGAGTATATAAAATTTGTGATTTTCTCGCAATATCCAACAATTTTTTAACTTGATTATATGTCTTTTCGTGTGTCGTTTTTTGAGAAACTGTAAAAGTTATCGCGCGTGGTTCGGATTTATGTGATTTTAATCTGTTTCTGAACAATATCATTAAGTTATTGAACAGTTGGCTTATTTGTTTAGCTTGTTCCCTACTGCAATTTTCAACAGAACTGTCCAGCCCTTCATTGATAAAAGTCCATAATTCTTTACTTTTTTCTATTATGATTTGATTCTGTATAGAACAATCAATTTTTTCAATATCAATATCTTTATTAGAAGATGCAAGGTCGAACATAAAAAAACAGGGTTCTAATAAATTACGGATTATTCCTGTTGAAACAGCAACAATCATTTTGAATCCGCAATAGGGGGGCATATTGGCTTTCCCTTTTTCTAATCGGTCTCTATAATATTTTGCTCGAGCATATTTATAAATATAGTCATTGATTTTTTTATTCGCTCCATCTGTGTATTTGTCTTCAGCTTCTTCTCTGACAAAATCTTTGCAGGCTTCAATATCTTTTGTAAAATTGGGGTGTTCGGGAAAAAAATCCTCTGCTTCAGTATTATTCAAACCAATTAGTTCCAATCGTTTTTTTACAATCTTCTTCGCCAATATGTAAAAATCAGAATCGGGATTTTGAAAAGGTTTTTCCATATCAATTGAAGTGAAATCGTGTCCTTCTAAAATTGTACCACCTGTTGAAGTTATAAATTTTGGTCTATCTACTTTTGTCGTTGCCACCTTAAAACTGAGATTAGCATGGTCTCTATATGCTATCCAAGAGTTTAATATCTTTATTTGATATTCATTCATTGTTTGAGCATCATCTATCATCAATAAAAAATGAGAATTGTTGAAAATAGATATGCTTTTAATTAATTCAATGAATGGTATAATAGTCGAGGAAAAAGACATCGTGTTATCATAAAATTCATCGCTATCATATCTGTTAATTTTATTTTGCGTTAATCTTGCCTCGTGTAATGTAAAATTTCTAACCACAGTAAAGAAATCGTATTCTTTTTTTAATTCAAATCCCAGAATATACTCGAAATCTTGCAATAATCTGTCTGATTCTTGTTTTATAGCATCCTGAATTTCTGTTGCCTTACATAATGAATTTGCTATTTCCCACATAATAGACAATACCAAAAAGTGTTCACAGGTAATACTTCTGCGAAAATCATCAACTAATAGTAAATATTCCTGTTTATGCAAAATAGATGAGCCGCTAATGTGTATTCCAATCGTTGAAAAATCAATATCTTGCCCGTCTTGTTTTGCTTTTTTGCAAAGTACGCCAAACGAATTGTATCTTAATGCCATTGTTTTTCCACAACCTCTCTCTCCAACAAGAAAGATATTTCTTTTTGAGCGGATAAATCTGGCATAGGTATTATCCTCGATATAGAATTGCAATACTTCATCATCAGATAATGCGTTTGCTCTTTCGCCCTCGAACGGATTTATATAATTGTTCATATATCGCTAATTTATATTTAATTGACTGATTATACTATCAATATCCAATGCTGAAAATTTACTTATTAAATCTACTGCTTCTGTCTGCTTGTCTCCTGGTATACATTTGTCATCTAATATTATTCTACCAATAGAGAACAAAAGTTCTTCTGAAAGATTTTCTTCATTATAATTATAGAAATTAAATGTAACTTCTGTTTGCATAAATGGAGCAAGGCATTTAGAATAAAATTTTGAATATTTCCGTTCTTCGTCGAGCTTTATTATTCTTTTATACGTATATAATAATATCTCTTTTAAAGAATCTATGGTTTCATTTTTAACATTAATATCATATCTTAGGACTATTCTTCCAGCATCTCTATCAATAAATGGGTGCGTAATACTTGCATATTTATGATATAATTCTGATTCCGGTGTGATTTTGTCTGTTTTTAGCAAATAATCAGAAGTGCGTTGTGGACCTTCGGCCAATTCATCAGCAAACCTTAATATGCCTACTATTTCTAATAATTTAATTGGATCGCCTGATAAAGGATATAGTTCATTGCCAATATCTAACAATGTGTCGCTTGAGCCAGCATTTGTCTTTCCGCAATGAACTTCTGCTGCTTTGGTTATTAAACGCTTTTCATCAAGATATTTAGACTTATTATTTCTTACATAATTGTAAACGTCTAATACTTTGCGATTATGGTTTGCTCTACCATTAATATTGCCCACATCATGAAACAGTATGGATAAGCATAACACATATAAATCCAATGCCGTAAATTTTTTGATAGCTTCCAATTTTTTACTTGCATCATGATATGTTAGCAAATACCATGCATTTTTTAGAACATTGGCAACATGAAAAGGGCCGTGGTCTGTTAATGAAGGCTCTGTGATTTTAATATTGGGTAAAACATCTTCTACCAAATCATGTCTTGCCTTTATATAATCAGCAAAATAATTATTGCCATCATATTGTCCTAACCTTTTTTTCAGAATCTTTTCGAGATATTTCTCTATTTCTTGATCGTTCCACATTTTATTGATACCTATATATTTGACTAAATATTGCCTTTGCCAAAAGAGGCGGCACTGCATTTCCTACCTGCTGTTGTTGAAATCCGACACTGCCTTTAAAAATAAACCAGTCAGGAAAAGATTGTAATCTCGCTGCTTCACGAACAGAAAGCCCCCGGTCTTCTGTCGGGTGTATCAGCATGTTTTTACGATAATTTCCGATAACAAGAGACGGTTCATCTTCTTTCAATCTAAAATAAATGCCATCGTGGCAACGCGAGTGATCTTTATAATTAGACATTAAATGATTAGGAATATTTTCCCAATTTCCTCCTGGTGGAATGTGTGTATAACGCTCAATAACTAAATCTGAATTTCTTGTTACGTTATTACATAGAGAGTGTTTGCTTTTTCCTCTAAGCGTCCTCGCATAAGTAGAAGTTGCTTCGGTTTTATATTCGAGTTTATCAAAATTAGCGCCATTTGTAAGAAATGGCAAATCGCTTATCGCATCTTTTACCGTAATAGTTTGTTGTCCTGTTGTGTCGGGGAATTTAAATGTAATGTCGTGTTTTGAGCCAACGAGAAAAAAACGTGCCCTTTTTTGTGGAACTCCAAAATCTGTAGCATTACATAATTTGTAACTCAAAGTATATCCGATATTGTTAAAATCATCAAGAATTTGTTCCAAAAAAAATCCTTTCTCTGTGTGTAAAATTCCACTAACATTTTCTAAAACAAACCAATCGGGTTGCCACAATTTTGTTAAACGAACAAACTCTTTAAACAGCCAATTTTTTGTATTATTTTTGTTTCTTGTTCTTTGATTTGAGTATGAAAAACCTTGACAAGGTGGACCTCCGAAAAGGATAGTAGTATCTTTTGTTTTGTTAAGCGGTATTTTATGTAAGTTTTGAACATCATCGTTAAACATAGTAACACCCTTATGATTAGCCATAAACGTTTCTGCTGCATATTTGTCTATCTCCACAGCAAATTTCACGTTCACGCCAGCCATTGAAGCCCCTAAGGACATGCCGCCTACGCCAGAAAATGCATCAACTCCAATCATGTATGTATCTAAAAATCAACTAATTGTGAAAATATATCATTGTTTTTTCATGCAAAAAACTTTTGCAAAGATACGACTATATTTCCAATTTCCATTCTTCTATGTATCGTTGCGGTATCATAAATCACTCTCAATCTCCATATTTTTGATTATCTTCCATTTGCTGTCTGTTTCTCCTCTTTTCTCTTTTTGAGGCGAAAGGGGAACAGGGAAACAAGTTCTCTCATTCAATGCTTTCCATAATGAATCCGACAACTTTTCTGCCGAAACTTCCCGTTCCAGAATGTACCCCAAACGCTGTATGGCAGCCGTATTGGAATATTTCCTGGCTATTTTCAGAAGTGGCGCCGGCTTCATGGCTTCCGCCAATTCCTGCAACACCGTGGTAATCCGGTTTATTCCAAACTTGTGGATATAATCGAAAAACTCCAACGCTGTCAATTCCGGTGATGAAACATTGATATAACCGACAGGCGTTTTTTTATGTA